>JBBSII010000239.1:0-6828 GCA_038232175.1 Thermomicrobiales bacterium | reverse complement strand
GACGGTGATGTTCGGGTCGCTCGCCTTGAGCGTCTGGTAGCCGGCCTTGAGGATCGGGATGTAGGCGCCGACGTTGACCGTGCCGCCCGTCTCGACGGCGTAGTTCTGCTCGTTCCAGACCTCGTACGCCTGCACCTTCCCTCGGTACCGGTTCGCCATGAAGGTCAGGATGTCGCCCATGTCCGTCGGGTTACTCGGCAAGCCCTCGTTGGTTCCGGCCCAACTCGGCGAACTCTGCACGCTGAAGAGGATTTTTGTGCCCTTCGCCGCCGTCGCGTTGACGAGCGCATCGACCTGCGCGACGTAGTTATTGGCGAACTGCCCCTTGGCGGGTTCGTACGAACTCCAGCGGATTTGCTGACGCACCCAGTTGAAGCCCGCGCCCGTCACTTGGCCGAACATCGCGTCCTTGCTGGCAGCATCGAGGCCGACCGCGTCCACATTGAACCCGTAGCCGTCCGCGCCATCACCGACGTGGAGACCGGCGTAGCTCTTGGGCAATAGCTGCACCGCACTGCATGGCCCCATGCCAATGCAATCGGGCTGCGGCTGGCCCGGCGGTTCTGTCGCGAGCAGCGCGGGGTCGAGGTTGTCGCTCTGCGCCTGCGTCTGGCCAAGAAGGCCGAGGAGCACCTTGTACGGGTCCGCATTCTCCGGGTGATACTCGAGGCGATAGCGCTCGAAATACTGCACGCGGTGGGTTTGTCCGTCGCCCGCAGGTGGGGCGGCATTCTGCTCGTCGAACGACTCCGAGATCGGGTAGCCGAAGACGACGATGCTCTGCTGCACATTGCCGTTCCCCGCAGATTCCCAGTAGGAGCGGATCGCCGCATCGCCCGCGTTGCTGCCGCCGAGGGAATGCCCGGTCTGGTCAAAGAAGAGCCGACTATCAGCTGGTTTGGTGATTGTTTTGAAGTTCGCATCGGTTTGCGCGCGCGTTCCCGCCGCGATCACACCGAGCAACCGGCCCAGCACCTCGAACTTCGTCCCCTTATTCTCCGGGTGCTGCTCGAACACGGCGCGCTGCGTGTATTGCGTTGGGTAGGTCTGGCCGTTCGTTGACTTCTGATCGAAGACCTTCGTAATTGGATAGCCGAACCGGAGCAAACCGCCGTTCCCATTCCAGTAGTCCCGGAACTGCCCGTAGAGATAGTGCCCGGTGTCGCTATAGTAGTCGGACGCCGCGCCCACCGACGCCGCAGGCCCAACCAACAGCCCCGCGAGCATCACGAACACAACACTCGCACTCATCCACCGTGTCGCCGTACGCAACTCCCCGCCTCCCTCGCTATGCACGATGCGCGAACGCACCGACCCGCCGCGCCCCTCTGTACGTACATAATGGTTTCCACAAACGCACCTTAGCATACGGCATCAAGAAATGCACCTGTCGTTGCGCGGGTAACGATTCGTCCGAGGGTGTCGTATCGGACGTGTGTACGGTGTGATTTAGCGTCGATTACAAAACCGTTCCCTCCCCTCTCCATCGCCGCAGGAAATTCCATTATCCCGTGATCTCAGGGCGATGGCTCCGTACGAGAGGGGCCGGGGGTAAGGAAAAGCAACCGGCTCTTACGGCTTTTTTACCGTCGGTACGGGCGATTGGGCGGGCTTCGTGGCGCCGGTCACGGTCGCCGTTGCCTGCGGCTTCGGTGGGAGCGTTGCCTGGGGTTGCGTTGGCTGGGCCGTCTTGTTCGGCACGGGGGTGTTCGGCGCTTGCGTCGATTGCGCCACTTTCTTCGGCGGCGTCACATCCCTGGCGATCAGGAACTTGTTCGGCCAGTCCTGATAGTGGGTGTTGAACGCGGCCTGCCGCACGACCGCGCCGTCCTTCGCGCGAACAGTGCGCGTGATCGTCACATCCTCACCCGGCTTCGCGAACTCGACCTGCTTCTTCGTGCCCGGTGGCAGCGTGGGATCGATCTGATACTCGTCGTCCGGCGCGGCCTTCTTGTTCCTGACCACCGGATCGCTGAGATCGACCTTGTAACCGAGGTCGGGACCGTAGATGCTGACGTAGAGGTTGCCGCCATCGACAGCGGTCTTGACGAGCATGTACTTGTCCGTCTCATTGCGGAACTTCAGGTCCACGCCGGGGGAAAAGACCGCCGCGTCGAGGCCGACCGGATAGCCACCCTGCTCGTAGTAACGCACGAGGTAGGCGTGCGGATTCCGCTCCTCGATCGGCAGGCCGCTGAACATCGCCGCGCGGAACATCGTCGTCGCGACCTGGCAGACGCCGCCGCCCACACCGGGCACCGTCTGCTCCGCGAGGATGACATAGCCGTCTTTGTAGCCGCGCGCGGACGTGATCTCGCCAATTGAGTCCAGAAAGGAGAAGACTTCACCGGGCGCGACCACGGTATCATCCAGATACCCGGCGGCGACCTCGATGTTGTGCGCGCGCGCCGCGTCCGACCCCGCGTAGTTCGAGACGCCGCGGGAGATGCGCGTCGTGATCCCGAGCGCGCCGACATCGTCCGTGATGCGCGGCTTCTGCACCTCGACGGGGAGCGCGAGCGTGCGAACGTCGCCCTTCCACCCGTTGATCCGCGCCAGCGTCTCCTCGACGTTCAGGCGCTGCCCATTTTTCGCGGGTTGTCGCACGACGAGTTGGCCATCCCACCCGATGACCGCGTTCTGCGGCGTCTGCTTGAGTTCCCCGGCAATCGCGTTCACGCGGTTCGTGAGCGCCGCCGCATCGACGCGCGCATCGAGCACGCTATTGAAGCGCAACGCCCCGACGAGTTCATCGCGCGCGAGGTCCCACTTCTTGTCATTAAAGGTCAGCGACAGCGGTGTTGCGACGAGGGCCTCCGCGCGCGTCTTCGCCTCATCGGCCTGCGCAGTCGTGACGGTCGGGGTGGCGAAGGTGATCGGCAATGCGAGCTTCGTCTCGCGAAGGTGCGCCGTAGTATCGAGGAGCTGCTGCTGCAGCACGGTGCGGTCGAGTTTCACGCCATCTGCGCCGGGTGCGACGACGATCGCATTGCCCTTCACGCCGATCGCCGCATCGCGCGGCGGCGTGCCGAGTTGCGTCTGCAAACCGTCCAGATACCCGTTCAATGCGCGGTCATCGACGCGCACATAGAGCGGCACATAGGTGCGTGCGCCCTGCCGCGTCTGAAGAGCGCGCCAGAATTTGCCGAGCGGCCCCCCGGAGCGCCCCGCCTGATACGCCTCATCGACCGTCTGATCGAGGTCGATCTGCATCCCAAGATCGGCGAGTTTCGGCGTCCACTGCTTGTTCTCATTCGTCAGGGTGATCGGCCCATTCAGGTAGAGGTCGAGGGACTGCGCGAGCGATGTACGTGCCGCATCCTTCGTCATGCCGCCGATATTCTGCTCGTTGACGAAGACATTGTCGTAGAGTTTCCCGTCCTGCGCGCGGTTGAACGCCCCCACGCCAACGACCGAAAAGAGGAACAGGAGCACGACGCCCGCGATGCCCGCCAGCACGCCACGCGGTGGCGCCGGACGCCCCGCGCCGCCAAAGTGCGGCCCCTTCCCGGACTCATCCCCGGTTGCCGCCACCGGCGGAATGTCCCATTGTGCCGTGGCCTGATGGGCGCGCTCAGTCTGCGCCGCACGTGCGAGCCGCGCCTGCGTCCGTTGCATCGTCCTACCCTGTTGCGCCATGATCCAAGGCCCCTGATTCTCGAATGCTCGCGAAGTTTCATGCACCGTATTCGTACGGCACTAGTAGTATAACGAACAACCGCACAAAAAGGCGCGCATTCCCGGCACCCAATTTCGCCGGGCGAACATCGGTCCGTGTGGCGCGACATGCCCAACGCTACACAGGCGGGCGCAGGAGAAATTGCAGCACGACCCGCCCGAGTTGCACCGTGTCACCGTCCGCAAGTTGCTGGCTGCCGTGAATCCGCTGCCCATTGATGTACGACCCGTTCATGCTCTCAAGGTCATCGAGCAGCCAATGGCCACGATCGTCGCGGAACCGCGCGTGCTCGCTGGATGTGTACGCATCGGTAAGCTGAATGTCCGCTGTCGCGCCCCGGCCAACGACCGCACCCGTATTAACGTCGAGGGTCGCGCCACGCAGCCGACCAGACTCCGCGCCATCGACGACGAGCAGATGTGCGAGACCGGGGACGATGGCCCCGCGTTCGAGCGCGCGCGCGGGGCGGGCGACATCGCCGCTCGTCTCGGTTGTCGGGACGAGTTCACGGCTGAGGACGCGCGCGATCATGATGATGAAGAAGTAGAGCGCGAAGATGAAGACGATACGCAGCACGAAGAGGATGTATTCAACCGACAATCGCGCACCTCCCGCGCCCCGGTGTCATCGCGACACACCGGGATCGCCGACACGGAACAGGAGTTGTGTGCTGCCGAGTTCGATCATATCGCCATCGCGCAGCAGGTGTTCCTGGATGCGGCGGCCATTGACGCGCGTACCATTCGTGCTACCGAGGTCGATGAGCCGCAGGAGCGTCCCCGCCGGTTCGACGCGCACATGGTGGCGAGAGACATCGTTGCTTTCCAGCACGATGTCATTGTCCAGCGCCCGGCCAACCGTCGCATCGACGAACCGGAGCGGACACGACCGGCCGGCGAGCGGCCCCTGCGGCACGGAGAAGTACGCGACGACCCCCTGCGGTAGCGGGCCGGAGGGCAGACGCGGCGCGGGCACGCCCGCGACCGGGGCAACCATGCGCGGCCGCTCACCAGGCGACCCAAGTCGCGTGCGCTCGTCCTCGGGGCCGCGCGGCGGGTTGCGGTTGATCTCGGTGCGCGGCGCGGCACCGGGGCCGGGATAGAGCGCCGGGTCGCGTCCGGCACGGCGCGCGGGCGCTCCCGGCGCTTCGAGCGCGGTCTGCACCTGCACATCACGCCGCCCGATCTGCGGGTCGTTGACAATCTGCACGCGCACCGGCCCCATGAAGCGATAGCCGCGCTCGGACGCAATCTCGCCGAGCCACTGCTCGAATGATTGGCAGAGCGGCGCTTCGATCTCCTTAAAGGTGACCGCGTCCTCGGGGTTGAGGTGCACGCGATAGTCGTTCGGCACAATTGTCCCGTCCACCGACACGAGCGGGCGGGCCTCCATCGCGCGTTCGAGGCGTCGCCCGATTTCCGCCGGTTGGACCTGGCTGCGGAACATCCTACCCACCGACCCTTCTACCGCTCGCTCCATCATGTGTTCAAATCGGTCGAGGCCGCTCAACGCGCCCACCTCACATCCGTAATGATAGCGATTGACGCGACACGCGGCAATCGGCGCACGACCGCTGACTTTCACCTGAAAGCCGGTTTGCATTCCTCACCCCCGGCCCCTCTCCATCACCCCTTGGCTCCGACTTGTCATGGTTATAGCGGCGATGGAGAGGGGAGGGGAATGGTTCCTGACTATTAGGAGCCGAATGCATCCTTGATCCGGCCAAACAATCCCTTGCCGTGCTCGTGCACCTCGACGCCGAACGACCGCGCCAACTGCCGCAGCAACTCGCGCTGCTCCTCGGTGAGTTCCGTCGGCGTCTCGACGCGCATCGTCACGATCTGATCGCCGCGCTTCCCGGAGCGCACATCCGGCGCGCCCCTGCCGCGCACGCGGAAAGCCTCGCCCGTCTGCGTTCCCGCCGGGACGGAGATAATCTCCGTGATGCCATCGACCGTTGGTACACCAAGTTCCGCGCCAAGAGCGAGTTGCGCGAGGTTCACGGGTACATTGACATGAATTGTCGTGCCATCGCGCTGGAAAATGGCATCGGCGAGGACGCGCGCCACGACGTAGAGGTTGCCGGACGGCCCGCCGCGCACACCGGCGTCGCCCTGACCGGCGATGCGGATCTGCATCCCGTCGTCGATGCCCGCCGGGATCGTCACCGAGAGGCTCTTCGTCGCCCGGACGCGCCCCTCACCGTGGCAGGTGGCGCACGGGTCGGTGATGAGCACGCCCTCACCGCCGCAGCGGTCGCACGCGGAGGTTGTCATGAACTGCCCGAGGATCGTGTTCTGCATCCGGCGAATCTGCCCGGAGCCGCTGCACTTGGGGCACATCTCCGGCTGCTTGCCGCCCTCCACGCGCGTTCCGTGGCAGGAGGGGCAGGTTTCACTGCGCGAGACCGCGATTTCCTTCTCGACACCGAAGACGGCCTCGGCGAAAGAGAGCGTCACACCCGCGCGGAGGTCCGCGCCGCGCATCGGCGCACCGGGCACGGGGCCGCCACGGCTGCCGCCGAAGAATGAATCGAAAATATCGCTGAAATCGAAGCCGCCGAACGGGTTCGCGCCGCCATTGCCGTTGACCCCCGCGTGGCCGAACCGGTCGTACGCGGAACGCTTCTCGTCGTCGGAGAGGACTTCGTACGCCTCGTTGATCTCCTTGAATCGTTCCTCCGCCGCTGGGTCGCTGTTCACGTCCGGGTGGTACTGGCGCGCGAGACGCCGGTACGATTTCTTGATGTCGTCAACGGTCGCGCTCCGCTCAATGGCGAGCACATCGTAATAATCGCGTCGAGTTTGCGCCATCCGTCGTTTCCCCTACCTGAAACCTGAAAAAGGCGCGACAGTGATGCAGTCGCGCAGCCTCGTATCATCATGGCATAGTATACGCGGAATATCGCGTTTGGTGACACATTTTGTGCCTTGGCCCGTCGTGTGGGCGCGATAACACCAGACACAGACAACGCAGAACGCCGCCCAAACTGATTGACGTCATACATGCCACCGTGTACTATGAAGCGCTGCGGACGCATACTCCGTGCGTGAGCGTGCGAACGATCATGCTGCATGATGATACCGACGACCATCGACCATAGGGAAGGAACCGAGTACGTGCTGAAACTGCGTTTGACCCGCATGGGG
>JBBSII010000238.1:0-6867 GCA_038232175.1 Thermomicrobiales bacterium | reverse complement strand
GGGGGAGAAGACGGGGAAGACGGTCCGCATGGCCGGAGCGAATCAGTACCGCCGCCGGTGGTCGACCAACCACCGATACCGACGCTCGCGCACCGCGACGCTCGGGCGGGGCATACCCATCATGCTTGTCGTCGCCGCGCTTGCGGTGACGCTCTATATCTTCGGCATTGTCGGCCCGGATGCGCGCCGTCATACCGCCGTGCCGCCGCCCGCCGCAACCCTCGTGCCGCCGCCCGCTGCGCTCGTCATCCCGCCGACGCTGGGTGGCGTCGAGCCGTTCGGCGCGCTGCCCACAGTGCCGTCCTTCGTCGCTGGGAGTGCGCGCCCCGCGATGACCTACTCGCTCTCCGGGCCGCTCACCGGCGGCGCGCCCCGCGCGGACGTCTTCACCGTCACATGGAAAACGCCGAGCGCCGCGCAGGTGGACGTACTCGCCCGCAAGCTCGGCCTGACCGGGCCGGTGCGCCAGCCGAAGGCGGGGGTCTACACCGTGGACGGCAACGGCAAACTCTCCGTCGATGCGCGCGCAACCGTCTACGCGCCGCCCGCCGCCGCGACGACGACGAATGCCCTCCCCGATGACCGCGCCGCGATCAGCAGCGCGCGCAACTGGCTCGCGACGCGCGACCTGCTCCCGGCGGATGTCGGCAACGCCGACGTGGAGCGCAATGGCGAGACGCTCGATGTGGTCTTCCACCCGAAGGCGCTGCCAGAAATTCTCTCCGACACGCCGGGGGTGCGCGTCCGCATCGGCCCCGGCGGGGCCGTGACGGAGATTCAGCGCGCCTGGCCGAGCGAGTTGTTGCCGGGTGCGTACGACCTCATCCCGCTCGACGATGCGTGGCAGCAGGTGCCGGAGCGGGGAATGGTCGATCTGCGACTGCCCGCTGGCACCACGCTCGCGCCGAACGCAAACGCGGTCATCAACAACGTCACCCTCGCCTACGCGCTCGCGAGCGACAAGAATGGCAAGGATTACCTCCAGCCGGTCTACCTCTTCAGCGGCAGTGTCGCCACCTCCGGGCCGCGCGCGAGCACGGAGGTTCGCATCGGCGTCCCCGCCGTCCGCAATGTGAAGCAGGTCGGGTAGTCGTTTCGCTGCGTTCCGGTTATCAGGCCTCATGTGCCTCATAGGCCGTGGGTGTGACACCGGCTCCGGGATGCGTCTCAAACTCGGTCGGCGCGATGAGGAGCGGGGAAAGTTGAAAGCCTACGCTACCACCGCCGGGTACGCCTCGCTTTCTCGATCAACTTTGAGACGCATCCCCGGCTCCGGCGAAATTACCCAGAATCGCGTGGTTGCGACGCCTTCGGGGGAGGCCAGCGACATGCCGGGCGGATGGGCGCCCTCGATGCTACTTCTTCTCCGCCCCGGCGAGACCAACAATCGCCTGCGCGACCAGCACGTACTTGTTGGTCGCCAGGTCCCAGATCGTGCGGACGTTCAGCGCCACGCGCAGCGTCTCCGCGTCCCCGCCGACACACCCTGCAGCGCGTCCACCGGTGCGTCCGCCAGCTCCGCGAATTCCTTCTGCTCATGCGCCCGGTCCAGGAACTTGCCAATGTCTGCCATGCCACTCACTCCGTCGCGAGAAGCGAACGCCACGTTGCGTACCGCAGCCACACGCCGCATGTGTCTCCACACCGGCCGATATGTTACCTCATGTGTTGACGCGGGTCGCCGCTCTGTTGCCCCGGCGGATAGCACGCCTTGAATTCGTTCGCCACTTTCGCCGGTGCGCACCCTTTCCCAATGCGAGTCTCCTGTCGAGAACGCATTCGCCCTGCTCCCATCGGGACAACCGGCGACGCGACATGTGCTGAACGATGTCAGGCGATCTCGGCGGCTTCCGCGATCACGGGGAGCGTGACCATCGCGGGGACGAGCACCGGTGCGCCAAGGGTTGGGCTGCCGCTGAAGACGTGCCGGAGCATCTGGCGGGGGCTGCCACCCCACATCTCCTGGTACCGTGTCAGCAGCGTCGCGATGCCGATGGCGGTGCGGATGACGATGTTCAGGAGGCGCATCGTCATCGCGACGAGGACGACGTGCCCCGTGCCGACGCCGAAGAAGTGCATCCACCCCGCCGCGCTGCCATCCGCCACGCCGAAGCCATTCGGGACGAAACTGATCATCGCCGTCAGCGTGCTGAGCGAGTGCGTCACGAGCGCCTCGGGGAGCGAGAGCGCCCTGCTACCGAACCCGTACGTCAGGGTGTAGAGGATCGTCGCGGAGAGGAAGGTGCTGCATATGCTGAGGAGCACGCCTGCCGCGAGGGGCTGAGGGCGCATCACACGGCGCGAGGCGCGGTGAAAGTCGGCCTCGGAGCGGACGAGTTTCTGCGTGCGGGACCAGCGGGCGAGTTGCCGGGCGATCCAGCGTGCGGGCGTCTTAGAGCGGAAGATCATCGCCACGCCGAGCGCGACCGGGATCGGGAGCAGCGTGTACGGCGTGAACGACTTGTAGTACGCCACACCCACGGTGACGACAATCGAGAGCGCGATCGCGTCCGCCACCCACCGGGCGATGAGCGCGGGCGTCGCCTGGCGCATCTTCGGGCGGTACCGGCCCCGGCTGTGCTCCTCCACGAGGCGCGCGGCGAGGAAATCGTGCCCCGGCAGGACGGTCAACGCCTGGCTCGCCATGCTGGTGCTGATCGCGTCTTGCAGCCGGATGCGGATGCCGGACGCCCGCAGGAACGTCCCCCAGCGGGCGCCCTTGATGATTTCATTCACGAATAGGAGGAGGACGCAAATCGCGAGGGGGACGCGCGGCACATGGGCGAGGTACGCGCGGGCATTGAACGGGCCAATCGAGATGCCGGAGGCGATAAGCATCCCGCTCAGGCCACCGAGTACCGCAAGAATGAGTGTAATGCGACGACGCATCCTGTTGTCCCCGTTTCTTCCCGTACCGACCGATCGCCCACAATGCCTTGCCGTGACGCCTGTACGATCCGCGACGACCTCATCGCTCGTACTCGATGATGTCGTCTCTGCCATAGTGTATGCGACGCAGATGAATGGTTGATGAATGGTGCGGTTGCCCTCGTGGCACGTCTCTTGCCATAGATAGGAGAGAGGATGAGTGGAACAACTGCTGATCCACGATTAAACTGCATATTCCTTCCCCACACCTCCCCATACACCGGCAGCCGGGGTCCCGCAAGGGGCCCCGGTTGTCTGTGCCGGAGTTCCCCAACTCCGATCCTTCCCCAAACCTTCCCTGGTCGTTGACGGCTATTCACTTCTCTTCTTCCCCATTCCACTACTCTGAACGCTGCCCGTTGTCGTTTGTGACGGGCGGCGTGCGTATTCTGCAAAGTTTTCAATCAGTGAAAGAAGCGGGGGAGAACACCGGTGAGGAAGAGTTCGAGACCATCGGTGCGGGGAAAGTCGAGGAAGTTGAGTTGCATGTGCCGCACGCCGATGGCGGCGAACTCTGCGATTTGCGCCGTCACCGCGTCCGGGTCGCCGCTGATCACATGCACCGCGCCCCGGTGGCCCATCGTCCGGTGGCGAATGAGCCGCGCGGGGTCGTGCGAGACGCTGATACCCATGTAGCACGTCGGCACGATCGCCGCCGGGTCGCGCCCAATGGTGTGACAGTGGTCGTGGAGGACGGCGAGCTTGCGCGCGTAGTCGGCGGGGGAGTAGTAGTCCGCGTTCCACCAGTCCGCGTGCCGGGCGACGACCCGCAGCGTCCGCCGCTCGCCCCCACCGCCGATCATCAGCACAGGTGGTGGCTCGGGCTTGGGAATGCAGTACGCATCCTCAATCCGATAGTGCGCGCCGGTGAACGTGGCGGGGCCACCCCGCCAGAGCGCCGTGATGATCGCCGCCGCCTCGTCGAGTTGCTCGACGCGCACGCGGGCGGCGGGGAACGGATAGCCGTAGGCGCGGTGCTCGCCCTCCGCATCGCCCGCGCCGAGGCCGAGGATGAACCGCCCGCCGGTGAGGAACTGGAGCGTGGCGGCGATCTTCGCGGTCAGCGCCGGGTTGCGGTACCCCTGACCGAGCACGAGCGTGCCCCAGCGCAACCCCGGCGCCCGCCCTGCATGGTGGGCGAGGAAGGCGAAGCACTCCATAATCGGCTGCTGATCCATCTGGAAATGGTCGATTACCCAGCAGGAGAGGTTGTGCTCCCGCGCGGCCTGAATCAGCCGCTCGTTGGCGCGCGCCATCTCCGCCATACTGCCGCCGTGCGGCGCGGGGCGAATCGTGACCCCGAATTCGATCTGTGCCATCGGTGTGCTCCCTGCGCCGTGCTCTGCGTTTCCCTTCTCTGCTCGATCATAGAGCAGTTTTCGTAATAACTGAAGCGGCCAACTTCCCTGGTGGCGGGGGGGGGTTTATAGAGCGCCCGCGCCGAGGCCGAGGATGAACCGTCCGCCGGTGAGGAACTGAAGCGTGACGGCGATCTTCGCTGTGAGTGCCGGGTTGCGGTACCCCTGACCGAGCACGAGCGTGCCCCAGCGCAGTCCCGGCGCCCGCCCCGCGTGATGGGCGAGGAAGGTGAGGCACTCCATAATCGGCTGCTGGTCCATCTGGAAATGGTCGATCACCCAGCAGGAGAGGTCGTGCTCCCGCGCGGCCTGAATCAGCCGCTCGTTGGCGTGCGCCATCTCTGCCATGCTGCCGCCGTGCGGCGCGGGGCGAATCGTGACCCCGAATTCGATCCGTGCCATCGGCAATTCTCCCCGCGCCGTACCCCGCGTTTCTCCTCTATGCTCAAGCATCGCGTCCACGTGACGATGCACGACACGCAGCGAGCGAAAGTGAATCAGCCGTCCGCCCGCAGGAAGACGCGCGTCTGCCACGGGCCGAGCGTCGTCACGAGTGTCTGCGCGTGCACATCGAACACGTCATCGGTGAGCACGTCGCGCCACGCGCCGTCCGTCGGCCATCCGGGCAGATTGTACGGGCCGTGACTGTTCGGGGAGCAGTTCGCGATGGTGACGACGCGGTCGCCGCTCTCGTCCCAGCGGGTGTACGCCACAACCCACGCCTCCGGGTCCTCATGGAAGAGGTCGAGGGTGTCGCCGCGCAGGGCGGGATGCTCGCGCCGCAACCAAGTCAGGTGGCGGTAATGGTCGTGGAACCCCGACCCCTCCGGCTCACCGAGGCGGGACCACGCCAGTTTGTTCGTCCCGATCACGCGCTCCGTATCGACGCCGAACTCCTCGCCGGCGTAGAGCAGCGGCAGGCCGTAGCCCGTGAGCAGCAGTGTCACCGCGAAGTGCATCCGCCGCATCGCGTCCTCACCGTCGATGCCCGCCGCGCGGATGTCGTGGAGCAGCCGCTCCTCGTCATGGCTGGCGAGGTAGCGCACGAGGTGCTGCGACGACGTGAACCCGGCGCGGCGCGGGTCGAGCGCCTCCATCAACCCGTCCCAGTCATCCGGCGTGTTGCCCTCGCGCGGCTGCCCCGTGAGCGTGCTCGCCAGCTGATGCGCGAAGTTGACGAACCACGCGGCGTCCATCGGGCCGCCGTCCTCGACGACCGCGAGATCGAGGGGTAGATGCTCCGCGATGCGCACAAAGGGCTTGATTCCACCTTCCTTGTGCCAGATCGCCGCCGATGCCTCGCGGAGAAAGTCCATGTTGCCCATGATTCGCGTCGCGTCGAAGCGGATGCCGTCCAGATGGTACTCCTCCACCCAGTATTGGAGCGCGCCGAGCATGAACGCCCGTGCCGGGTACTCGCCCCGCGCGTCGTCGTGGAACTCGTAGTTGAACTTCGGGCCGTACTGCAAGTCGTCGCTCGTCTCGTGGTAGAACCAGTAGTCGTGGTCGATGTGAGCGAGTGGGCACTCCGCCCCCGCATGGTTCGTCACCTGATCCAGAATGACGCGGATGCCCCGCCCATGGCAGGCGTCGATCAGCCGCTTCAGGTCGGTGTGGCTGCCGTACGCGGCGCGCGGCGCGTAGAAGTACGTCGGCAGGTAGCCCCAGTAATCGCCCGCCGTCTCCTGCACGGGCATTAACTCGATTGCCGTAATGCCGAGATCAACGAGGTACGGGAGTTTGGCGATCACGTCCGCGTACCGCCCCTTGCCGTCGTCGCCATCGCCGCCGGAGAAGTCCCCGACGTGGATTTCGTAGAGGACGAGCATGTCGTTCGGCGGCAGGGGCGCGTCGTCGTGCTCCCAGACGTAGGCCTCACCCTCGAAGATAACCGCGCCGTCCCGCACGACGATCGCCGCGCAGTCCGTCGCCTCCGCCGCGCCCGCGACGGTGCCACGCGCAACCGCCCGCGCCCACGGGTCCGCCATCTCGCGCCACTCGCCGGGGAAGAACCACGACTTGGAGACGACGCGCAGCCGGTACTGATGCGTCCCCTCCGGCACGTCGAGAGTAACGCGGAAGAGGTGATCCTTCCCCTTCTCCATCGGGTGCTGCCGCCAGTCGTCCCACGAGCCGATCAACACCGCCGCGTCGTTGTACGGCGCGAGCAGGGAAAAGGTGTGCGACACCGGGGTCATCGTCACGGTCCCGTCATCGCGTGCAGGGGTGCTTCGGGTCACGCCGCGTACTCCTTTATCATTCGTTTATTGGGAAAGAGAGTATCACATGCGCTGTCACACACAAAAAAGGCCGGGACGATTGCCCCGACCCTTCGCGAATTCCTCGGCGATGTTACTTCTTGATCTTGTCCTTGATGTCGCTGGCGGCCTCTTTGACCTCACCAACAACGCCTTGGCCCTTGCCCTTGGCCTGATCCATCTGGCCTTCGGCTTCGATCTCGGAGTTCCCGGTCTCGCGGCCGTAGTTCTCCTTCGCGTCGCCCTTGACTTCGTTCACTTTGCCCTTGATTTTGTCGCCAAGTCCACTCATCGCAAGACTCCCTTCACATGCGGAGGAATCC
>JBBSII010000237.1:0-6881 GCA_038232175.1 Thermomicrobiales bacterium | reverse complement strand
GGGACGCGGCTGGCGCGACGGGCAGGGATGACGGTCATGATGAACGCCGCGACGAGCGCGATCACGACGAAGAGCGTGATCTGGCCGAACGGGATGATGAATCCGGTTGCCTGGCCACCCGCGTTGCCGCTCGCGAGCAGGTTGCGCGAGAGCACAAGCCCCGTCGAGACGCCGATGATCACGCCGGTGACGGCGATGAAGAGCGACTCGACGAGGAAACTGGCGCTCACCATGCCGCGCTGATAGCCGAGCGCGCGGAGCATGCCGATCTGCTGCCGCCGCTCGACAACCGAGCGGAGCGCGATCACGCCGAGCGCGGCGATGCCGACAAAGAGACCGATGCCGAGGAACCCTTGCAGCAAATAAAGGAAGCCCTGGCTTTGCTGCTGTGACTTCTGCAACTCGTCGCGCAGATCAATCGCCTGCACGCCGTTCTTGACGAGCGCCGCCTTGATGCCGAACTTGACCGCCTTGCTGTCGGCGCTGTTCTTGAGCGCGATGAAGTAGGCCGTGTTCTGGCGGTCGGGCGGGAAGATTTGCTGGAAGATGCTGTCGTTCATCAGCAGACCGGCGCCCTCCCCGATGCCCAGCCCATTGCTGACATTCATCGTCTGGTCGAGTACGCCGATGATCGTCACCTGCCGGGCCGCGCCCGTGCGCTGATCGCGGACATCCACCTTGATCGGCGTCATCGTGGTGTCGTCGGCCTTGACGCCGGTCAGTTCGAACCGCTTGCCGCCGCCGTTGTTGCCGAAACCGCCCTGCTGCGGGATCGCTGTCGCGTCAATCACGGCGAGCGTCGGGTCACGCTTCAACGCGTCCCAGATAGCGCGGTCGGAGGCATAGCCGGTGGCGCGCGTCTGGAATTGGTACGTGCTGTGATCCATGAAGCCGCTGTCCAGGCCGCGCGCGCCGTATTGCCGGAATTCCGGCGCCCCCGCGATGCGCACCTGCGTGTTGTTCACGGTGACGATGTGGTTGGCGCCGAGCGCCGTCCAGTCGTTCGTGTTGACTGCGCCGGCCTGCTGCACCATCGCTTTGAAGTCGCCGACCGGGTTGTTGCTGTTGGTCGCCGCCGCGACATCCCAGCCGCCGAGCGTCTTATCCGACGTGAACGCCTTGCCGAAGGTCGTGTTGAGCACGCTCATCACGACGAGCGCGAAGATAATCAGGCCGAACATCGCCAGCGTCATGCCGGTGCGACCCCGATTCGCCAGCGGATAGGCGACGCCCGTCTTGAAGGCGGGTGCGTACCGCCCGAACGGCTTGCCGAGCCACGTCACGAACTTCAGGAGCAGATCGGTGTTGAAGACGATCAGCAGCACCGCCCCGGTGACGAGCGCGATTCCACTGAAGAAGAACATCTCGATGCCGCCCTGGAGTTTGCCCCAGACTTTGTCGTGCACCGAGAACGGCACGCACCACCAGACGAGCACGAACAGCCCGACCGATGTGAAGACGCCGCGCTCCGGCACCCCGAAGCGGCGGAGGATCAGGGCGAGTCCGAAGACGATCAGCATCGCGCCGCCGTAGAAGGGCGCGGCCTGCTTGCCCGAAAGGCCGGTGAGCGCGAGCAGCACGCCCGCCACGACCATGAGGATGCCCCAGATCAGACTGCGTGTGCCCGCCTTGCGACGCACCGGCTCCGCCGTGTCGCGGATCGCGGCGACGATGTTCAGTTTGCTCACGCGCCACGACGAGAAGGCAATCGTCCCGAAGGTTAGTACGACGCCGAGGCAGTACGCGACGATGAGCGAGCGCGGCTGCACGTACGGCGAGAGGGGCAAATCGTTGCCGATGATCGCTTTCATCGCCAGCACGATGCCGAGCGCCACGCCGACGCCGAGGATCGCGCCGACCGCCGCCGCGATCAGATCGTACGCCGTCCCTTCGGCGATGAACATCTGCACGAGGTGCCGCCGCTGCGTGCCGACGGCGCGCGCCATGCCCATCTCGCTCTTGCGCTCCGCCGCGAGCATCGTGAAGATCAGGAAGATCAACAGCACGCCTGCCGCGATGGCGAACAGGCCGAGGACAAGGAAGAAGGTCGTGAAGACATTGCCGAACAGTTCGGCCTGCTTCACGCTCTCCTGCTTGATCTTATTCGCTTCAAGGTTTTGCGGGGCTAGCACCGGGGCGAGTTTGCCGACGACCGCATCCGTCCGGTTCACGCCGCTGCGCACCGTGCCGGTATTGGCGACGAAGATCGCGTCATAATCTCCTGTCCGGTTGAACATTGCCTGCGCGCGGTCGAGCGGGATGAGCAGACCGGGATAGGCGTTGCCGTTCGTATTATTCGCGTTGAAGATGCTGTCTTGCACGATCGCCGCGACAGTGAAGGAAAGTGGCTGGTTGTTGTAGAAGGACTGGATCGTGTCGCCGACCTGCGCTTGCAGTTTATCCGCACCCGTCTTGTTCAGGTACGCCTCGCCCGGCTTCAGCGTGCCGATGTCGAGTTTGTTGCCCTTCGTATCCACCACGCCGCCGATTGCCCCGATGCGCTTCGCGTCCACCCCCGCGAGGGCGACAATCGGCTCGCTCTGCGCGGTGCGCGGATTGAGGGCGGGTACGGCCTTGCCGAGCGACGGCACGAAGCCCGTGATGTCCGGGTCGCCCGTGAAGCGCGTTTCGAGGTCCGTCAGCACGGCGGCCGGAATCTTGTCTGTTCCCTGCCCGACACTGTTCGGGTCCTGTTTGGGCCGGATCACCTCATCTACGCGGCCGAGCGACTTGTAGACCAGATCACCGATCGAGTAGTTGATCGTGTCGCCCGTCGCGAAGGCGGCGGAGATGATGAGCGTGGAGAGCATCAACCCGACGACGATCAGCCCGGTCTGCGCCTTCCGCCGCGGCACGTTGCGGATACCGAGCCGGAAGATCACCGGATTGCGGAGCGCGATGTAGAGCGTCACCAGCAGCACCAGCGCCAGCGCGATCAGCAGCGCGACCATGATATTCGTCATCGGGATGCCGAAAAGTTTGTTCATATGTTACCTCTATGATTGAAGTAGCGAGTAACGAGTAACGAGTAGCGAGAAGGGAACCACGTCCCGCTCGTTACTCGTTACTCGCTACTTGTTACTCGTTACTGGCCGGGCCTGCCCATCGCCCGTGAATGAGCGCGGATCGACGACATTGCCGAGGCCGTCGTCGATGATCTGGCCGTCGCGCATCTTGATGATGCGGCCGCACCGCGCGCCGATCCCCGCGTCGTGTGTGACGAGCACGAAGGTCTGGCCCGTGCGCGCGTTGAGGTCCTGCATCAGGTGCATGATCTCGTCCGCCGTCTCGCTGTCGAGGTCGCCCGTCGGCTCGTCCGCCCAGACAATTGCCGGCTCGTTGACGAGGGCGCGCGCGATGGTGACGCGCTGCCGCTGCCCACCGGAGAGTTCCGCCGGCTTGTGGCCTGCCCACTCCCGCAGCCGCACGAGGTCCAGCACGCGCATCGCCCGCTCCCGCGCTTCCTTCGTGTTGACGCCGCTGACGACGAGCGGCAACTCGACATTCTCGACGGCGGAGAGGACGGGCAGGAGGTTGTAGAACTGGAAGACGAAGCCCATGTTTTTCGCGCGGTAGTCGGTCTTCGTCTTATCATTCATCGTGGCGATGTCTGTGTCGTCGATGATGATCTGGCCCTGGTCAATCGCCTCCAACCCGGCGAGGCAGTTCAAGAGCGTCGTCTTACCGGAGCCGGACGGCCCCATGATCGCCACCATCTCGCCCCGACCGACACCGAAGGAGACGCCACGCAGCGCGGGCACCTGCACCCTGCCCGTGTCGAAGACCTTGACGACGTTGATCGCCTGAATGATCGGGGACGCGACGGACGAGTGCGCCTCGTTCGTTTGCGCCTGCGCCCATGGGGCGTGTCCCGTCATTGTTTGCTCCACCATGATATGACCTCTTCCATTTTGATTGCCCTGCACGGTCCGCACCTCAGACCTTTCCCATACTTCATGACTGGAAACACCGCTCGTGACGCTTTCCTGACGGACGTGCGCCGCATATACACCACCGCTAACACTACGCCGCACGAACGGATCAGGCATCCTCCGAAAGGACAGGTCGCGCGCGGCCAATCGGACGGTAGCAGCCGCCTGTGTCCAAATTGTCGCATCGCATCGCACGCGCAACGCGATGCGACAATTCATCTGTGCCGATACCTGAGACTGCGGAGTGACCGATGTTGTTTCGCTCACGCTCCGCGTGCATCGCGCGGTCGGCCGTATCCGGCGGCACATGCTGATGATGACAGCCGAAAATCACCGGTACGTGCCGTGAACGGTCATGAAACGATCACAGAGCGCCCACAGTATGGTCACAGCGGCCGGGGAATTTCCCAACCCCCCAACCCCCTTCCCCACGGGGGCAGGGGGAGCGAGCCTCCTCGATACCGAGACGTTCGGGGTCGGGCACGGCAAACACGGTGAGTCACCCCTTCCCTCCGAGGGAAGGAGATCGGGGTTAGGATTCCCCGGCATGGCGACAATGAATAAGTCTTGGCCCATCCACTTCGCCCCGCGTCTGTTTCATCACATCTGTCACCTCCACCGGCACGATACACGCTGACGTTGCGTCAGGCGCAAGGGGTTCGCGAATGGGCACAAGAAACTCCTCCCGGTAGCGACAGGGAGGGGTGGGCGTCGCGATGAACCGTTCTACCGGTGGTATTCGTGCCCTGTCTCGCGCTCGTAGGCGGCGGCGTTCTCCGCGTTCGGCGGGTAGTAGTCGTGGACGGAGCCGCCCTGCTCGACCTTGTCGCGAATCCAGACTTCCTGCCGCTCCTTGGCGGGGCCGTGCGCCGCAATGTGCTCCGCGAGGTCGAGCGGCATCGCCAGCACCCCCTCATCGTCCGCGAGGATGATGTCGCCGGGCATCAGATAGACGCCCGCCATGTTGCACGGCACGTCGTAATCGACGGCGACGACATCCCGGTTGCTGGCGGAGGGGTGGAAAGCGCCCGTGAAGATCGGCAAGCCGATGCCCTTGAGGTATGGCGTGTCTCGCACCGCGCCGTGGATCACCGCCGCGAGTGCGCCGCGATACTTGATGCGCGTCGCCAGGATGTCGCCGATGATTCCCGCCGTCGGCACGCCGAGCGCGTCCACGCAGAAGAAGTCCCCCGGCTCAATCGACTCGATCAGGGCAATCTCGGCGGATGTGCGGCGCGTCTCAGGGTTCGGTGGGCCGTCCGACCCGCGCCGCATCAGGTAGCGGCATGTCCGCGCCCGCCCGACGAGCCGCACGCCGAGGCCAAGCGGCTCCAGCGGGAGCAACCCCCGCATGTACGTGTTGCGCCACCCCTGCATCACGAGCAACTGGCACGCGGAGGCGGTGCTCACCGCCGCGAGATCGTCGCGGATCGCGGCGAGACGCGCCGCCTCATCAGGTCCCCATGTCAAACTGGGCATCGCGCCACTCCTCCCATCATTGCGCTCGATCATTCAACCGCGCCGATTGTAGCGCACCGACGCGGCTATCGTGCAGCCGCGCGCTGCTCTTGCGGTGCGTTCTTCACCTTGACAATTGCCTCCCCCCGATGCTACCCTGCAATCAGGTTTCATTGAAAGAAAACAGGCAGAATTACCAGGGCAGCAAGGTTGTGCGTGTGCCATCGGGGCGCGTGTGGGAGCGGCGTATCCAGCGATGGCCGGTCCATGGTTCGTGGTGAAGATCGGTGGAGGGCAACGGATGAGCAAACGGCTGGTTCAGGGCAACACATTGACGCGGCGGACATTCCTCGGTGGTGTCACGGCGAGCGCGGCGGCGGCGATCCTTGCGGCGTGCGGCGGCAGCACGGCGACCGATACGCCGAAGGCGGTGGGCACGACCGCGCCGACAACCGCCGGTGGCGCGGCAACGACCGCCACCGGCGCGGGCACGGCGGTGGCTGCAACGAAGCCTGCGGGGAGTGCACCGGCGGCGAGCACCACGACAACCGGCAGCGCGGTGGCGGGCGGCGCCCCGACGACCGCCGCAGCCGCCTCCGGCCCGATCGGCACGATCACGCCACCCCCGGCGGACAAGTTCAAGGGCCAGAAGATCACGATGCTCTCGCGGCAGGAGTACTTCTCCGGGACGCAGCAGCAGTTCGATATTGAGCTGGACAAGATCAAGAAGCAACTCAACATCGAGACGGACAACTCGCACGTCAACCTCGACCAGGGCGACGTGGTGACGCGGCAGGATTCCGCAGTGAAGGCGGGGAATGTCCAGGACATGGCGTATGTCACCGGGTTCGTCTCGCAGTGGCACACGCTCGATGACATCGTCGATGTCACGGATGTCGTGGAGGAACTGCAGAAATCCTACGGCCCGGTCGAGGACGGCGTCAAGGAGCAACTCTTCCTCGGCGGCAAGTGGTACGGCGTCCCCTACTTCGCGAACGCGACGGGCATGTTCACCCGCAAGGACTGGTTCGCGGAGAAGGGCATCAAGATCGAGGACTTGAAGACCTTTGAGAACTGGCGCGATATCGCCCTCCAGCTCTCCGACCCGTCCAAGAACCGGTACGGTTGGGGCAGCACTTGGAACCGGAGCGGCGACGGCAACTACCTGATCCAGAGCTGCCTCTTCAACTATGGCGCGAACTTCGTCAGCAACGACGGCAAGAAGGTCGTCTTCAACTCGCCGGAGACGGTCACCGCGATCACCTTCCTCTCGGACGTCTTCACGAACGCGAAGTACAAGAACATGCTGCCCCCTGGCATCAACTCGTGGACGGACCCGAGCAACAACGAGGCATGGCTCGCGGGCACGCTCGGCATCACGCAGAATGGCTACACGCTCTACGCGCAATCGTTCCGCGACAAGAACCCGGTCTATGGCAACACGGCGGTCCTCGGTGGCGTCTCCGGCCCCGGCTCGGACCGCGTGATCGC
>JBBSII010000236.1:0-6881 GCA_038232175.1 Thermomicrobiales bacterium | reverse complement strand
GAGAGGGCGAACGCCTCGTTGTATTGGTCGCCCGTGAGCCAGCGGTGCCGCTGCACGAACTCGCGGCGCATGAGAAAAAGCGTCGCCGCGCCACCGCCGAACGAGAACGCGCCGATACGCAGCCATGTCAAAAAGAGGGTGCGGAGCGACGGTGGGTGCGGGTCGCGCGCCGCCTGATCCTCAGGGAGCGGGAGCGATGCGACATCGGGCGCGGTATCAGGTCGCTGCATGATATTCTTCGTTCCTCCACTCGTGCATCGATGCCGCGCCTATCCTACCTTATGACAGCGGACAGGAACGAGAAGCCAGAAGCCAGAAACCAGAAGCCGGATGACGGATAACGGATGCCAGATGTCGAACCATAGGGTACTCGCTGCGGATATCCGATGTCCTCTCTGGCTTCTGGTTTCTGGCTTCTGGTTTCTGGCTTCTTCCACCATCCGCTGGCTGCTATAGTGCGTACGAATTTGCCGACTGATGACGAAGCGAGGAGCGTGACGAACGGGATGACGACGACACTGCACAAGCGAAAACACCGGCACCCGGCGCGCGTTGTTTCTTTCCGGTGGGGGCTGCACGCCATTCGCATTGTCGCGATCCTCACCGCCGTGGTTGCGCTCGGCGGGATGATTGTCTCATTCTACGCATACCGGCAGGTCGGGCGGACGGAACGGGCGGCGCAAAGCCAGTTACGCTCCCTCGGCCAGACGATCGCACAATCTGCGGACACCCTCCACAGTACGGCGGACGCGAGCACGCAGGGCGCCACAACGGTGGACATGGCGGCGACGTCGTTGTCGCAAACCTCCGGCTCGCTCCGCGATGTCGCGACAACGGTCGAGGCGACCGCGAAGGTGCTCAACTTCACCATCCCGATCACGAACACCCGGCCACTCGCCGGCGCGGACGAGAACTTTCGCCAGGTCGCGACGCAACTGCGCACGATCGCCACGTCAATTGACCAGACGCAGGATTCGCTCGGCAAGAACAGCGGGAATCTCCGCACCATCGGGCAGCAAGTCGGTGTTGTCGCCGGGAACATGGATGATGTTGCCCGCCAACTGCGCCAGTCCGCCGACGGACCCAGCGCGAACAGCGCGCCCGCCATCGCGGGGAACGTCCGGCTCGTACTCATCTGGAGCATAGTGCTCCACCTGCTCCTGCTCGTCTTCGCGATCTCTTTTTACATTCTCGCGTCCGTCGTGCGGCAAATGCTTTATCATGAACTCCACATGATGGACAACGGCGATACCGATGCACACGGGGACACCGGCGAGTGATGTGGAGAGAGAAATGTACATGCGACGCGCGTGGGTTCTTGGTGGGATCGCGATGCTACTGGTCGGGCTGACGGCCTTTCCCGCTGCGGCGGCGCCATTCGCCGCGCCCGCGTTCCAGACGCAGTGGGCGGCGGGTGAGGCGTTGACGGCGAACTTCTGGGGCCCGCTCGCGACCGCCTCCGACGGGCGGCAGGAGTATTACCGGGATGCACAGAGCGGGCAGCGCACCGTGCAGTACTTCGACAAGGGGCGGATGGAGTACACCGACCTGCCCGGCGTTATCACGAACGGCCTGCTCCCCGTTGAGATGATCCGGGGGCGCGTGCAATTCGGTAACGATCTCTTTGTGAGCCGCACGCCGCCGCAAATCCCGATCGCGGGCGACCAGAACGGCGGTGGCCCGACGTACGCCTCCATTAGCAGCCGAGGAGGCGCGGTGCTCCTGCCAACCGCCGCCAACACCGGCGCGCCGATCTCGACATTCATGTCCGGCTCCGGCGACGTGTCGCAGGGCGACGCCACCGTCACGACCCTCAGCGGGTACGACGCGCGGACACAGCACAATGTCGCGTCGGTCTTCGTGGACTACCGCAACCGCGCCAGGCTGGCGACGATTGGCTACGCGATCTCCGAGCCGTTCCGCGCCGCGTTCATGGTGAGCGGGCAGCCACGGGATGTGATCGTCCAGGTCTTCGAGCGGCGTGTGCTGACCTACACCCCGAGAAACAACATCGCCTTTCAGGTGGAGATGGGCAATGTCGGGCAGCACTACTCTCAGTGGCGCTACCCGCCCGGCGCGGCACCGATTCTGCCACCCTTGTAAGACAAAACTGCGTTACCTTTTTCGGGTGAATGCGACCTGTATGTGAGCATCATGTCGTATTTGCCCGGAGAAGGGATGACAGCATGACGACGCCCCCGATTGTCGAACCACCCCCGCTGCCGCTCAGCACACTCCTCGTGGAGGATCGGGCGCGGCTCGTGCGCCTCTGCGCGTTTCTCACCGGCGCGCCGGAGGCTGCCGAAGACCTCGCACAGGAAACATTGAGCGAGGCATGGCGGAGCCGACACACACTCCGCGATCCGACCCGGCAGTCGCAATGGCTCACGGGCATCGCGCGCAACATCTGCCGCCGCTGGACGCGGACACGCGCCACACAACGTAACAGCGGCGGCTCGTGGTCCGGCGAGCATGAACCGGCGGACGCACTCGACATTGAGACGGACCTCGATCGCGCCGAACTCGCGACGCTGCTCGACCGCGCCCTCGCCTTGCTGCCCCCGATGACGCGCGTGGTGCTGATCGAGCGGTACATCGAGGAATCCTCGCACGCCGTAATCGCTGCGTGGCTGGGAATGAGCGAGGGCGCGGTCAAAGTTCGCATCCAGCGCGGCAAACTCGCCCTCCGTCGCGTCCTCACGACGACATTTCCCGAGGAAGCGGCAACATTCGGCGTGTGTGAGACCGCACGATGCGGCGGATGGGAAGAAACGCGCATCTGGTGCCCCACCTGCGGGCAACGCCGCCTCACCGGTCGGTTCGTCACAGGCGGGCCGGACGGCGGGATGACGCTGCGCTGCCTGACGTGCAACCCTGCGGGTGAATCGGGATATGTGATTGCCAATGCGAATCGTGGCGACGCCGATCGCATCCTCGGCGGCGTGCAGACCTACAAGCCCGCGCTGACACGGACTCAGGCATGGGTACATGCGTACTATCGGTCCGCGTTGGCGCGGGGTGTCGCGATCTGCCCGTGCTGCAACCGGACGAATGCGCTGCTGATAGGCGTCCCGCCCGATGATGGGCCGTGGTTGCACCGTGACTGGCGGTTCCGCGTTCTCTGCGGCGACTGTGGCTGGTTCTTCACGCTGAGTTTCCCTGGCTCGATCTTCGCCCTGCCGGAGGTGCAGCGGTTCTGGCGCGCGCACCCCCGGATGCGTACACTCCCCGTGGAAACAGTCACCGTCGATGGCTCACCCGCGATTGTTACGCGCTTTGCGAGTGTCACGGAGAGCGCGAATCTCGCGGTGATCTCCGCGCGGGAGACGTTCGCGGTGCTCGGCATTCACGCGAACAATGGCGCGTAACGCGCCGACCGTTGTTCCCGCCGACCGCCTGCCGATGATTGCCCTCCTGAGCGCGAACGCGGTCTCGCTCGTCGGCAACCGGCTGACCCTCGTCGCGGTCCCGTGGTTCGTCTTGCAGACGACGGGGAGTGCGACGCGCACGGGTGTCACGGCGGCCATCGGGGCGCTCGCGTACATCCTCGCGGCCTTCTTCGGGGGGGCGCTCGTGGATCGGTTCGGCTTTGCGCGCACGAGTGTCCGCGCGGACATCGCGAGTGGCGTCACCCTCGCGGTCATCCCGCTGTTGCATCACACCGTCGGGCTGCAATTCTGGCAGTTGCTGGCGCTCGTCTTCCTGAGCACATTCTGCAACACCCCCGGCACCACCGCGCGGCAAAGCATGTTGCCGGACCTCGCGGCGCGGGCGGCGATGCCACTGGAGCGGGCGAACGCCGCCGTGCAAACCATTGGCACCTTCGCACGGCTCGTCGGCCCGGCCCTCGCAGGTCTCTTGATCGCCGTTATCGGCACGAGCGATGTGCTCTGGCTCGATGCCGCGACATTTGCCGTTTCGGCGGGGATCGTCGCGGCGCTCGTACCATCCGGCACGGCGCAACACACGCCGGACGTACAGGGAAATCCCCTGCGCCGGTATGTCAGCGAACTCCGGGCGGGCATCCAGTTTCTGCGCCACGATCCCCTCGTCATGGCGCTCGTAACGAGCAGCACGGTCGGTAATTTCCTCGCCGCCGCGCTCTTCTCCGTCATTCTGCCTGTCTACGCGCGCGCCGCGTTCGGAACCGCGTTCGATCTCGGGTTAATGCTTTCCGCGTTCGGTGGTGGTGCGTTGATCGGCACCCTCCTCACCGGCATGGTTGCGCCCGGGTTGCCGCGCCGAACCCTCTATCTCGGGGCGGCGATCGTGGGTACGATCCCCCGCCTGGCACTCATCGGCATGCCACCGCTCGTGGTGATCGTCGGCGCGCTCGCGGTGGCAGGGATCGGGAATGGACTGTCGAACCCGCTGATCTTCACGGCCTATCAGGAGCGCGTGCCAGCCGCGCTACGCGGGCGCGTCTTCGGAACGATTATCGCAGTCAACACCATTGCGGACCCTCTCGCGCTGCTGCTCACCGGCTCAGTGCTCGACCGGGCGGGGCTGTCGATGACGATTATCGGGGTCAATGCCCTCTCCCTCGCCACCGTCGGGTGGATCCTCGTCAACCCGGCGTTTCGGGCGCTTGGGCGGCGTCGGGTATAGTAAGCTAAAGGCCGTACCCGGATGGATCGTGCCAGGATGGCGGAGTGGGGGAAGCGACCCGTGCGCGAATGCGATGACCGATGACCGCGACGGGTGATTCGGCCCGCATGCGCGTCACGGCAGCGGCGACGGACGAACGGCTCTGGACGTGGCCTTTCGTCTTCGCGCTCCTGAGCGTCTTCCTCTTCTACGGGTCGTTCTACCTCACGCTCGTCGCGCTGCCGAAGTATCTCAAGGATCATTTCGGCAGCGGCGCGGCGGAGATCGGGCTAGTGACGGGTCTGTTCTCCGTCGCGGCGATGCTGCCCCGGCCACTGGTGGGCCGGGTGGCGGATCGCGGCTCGTCGTACCGCCCGATGGTGCTGGCGACGGCGCTTGTCGTCGTCGCCAGCCCGCTCTACATCACCGCGACAACGCTGCCGCGCCTGATCGCCGTCCGGCTCCTGCACGGCACCGGGATGGCGTGCTACACGACCGCCGCGCCGACGCTGATCGCCTCGCTCGCGCCGCCACACCGGCGTGCGGAGGCGATGGGCTTCTGGGGCATGGCGAACACCGTCGCCCTCGCTACCTTCCCCGCCCTCGGGCTGTTCCTCGCCGAACGGTGGGGTTACCCGGTCGTCTTCGCCACAGCGACGGCGGTCAGCGTCGCCAGCGTCATCGTGACCGCGCTCGTCCGGCCCCGGCCGGTGCAACCCGTCGCGCGCCCGCTGCCCGTCGCCGGGGCGTGGCTGGAGCGGCGCGTCCTCGGCCCCGCGCTCGTCGGCTTCGTGCTCGTGCTCGCCTACAACATCGTCCTCTCCTTCACCGCGCTCCTCGCGGACGACCGGCAGATCGCGGGGGCGGGCTTCTTCTTCACGGTCTTCGCCGCAGCGCTCTTCGCGTACCGAATTATCGGGCGGCGGCTCGCGGATCAGCGCACCCGCTGGGCCGTCACGATACCGGGGATGGCGTGCGTCGGCGTGGGGATGCTCGTCGCGTCGCTCGCGCATTCGTTCATCGCGCTGGCGCTCGTCGCCATTCTCGTCGGCATCGGCTACGGCGCGGCGCAACCCGCCCTGCTCGCGCTCACGGTCGATCTCGTGCCCGTGGAGCGACGCGGCGCGGCCATCGCGACCTTCTACGTGATCTGGGAGATCGGCGCGGCGACGGGTTCCATCGTCCTCGGCGGGGCGGCGCAACTCATCACCTACGGCGGGATGTTCGCCATCTCCGGCGTGCTGCTGCTCGGCACGGTGGCGTTCCTCGTCCTGCGGTTCCGAGGCGAGAGTAAGCGCGCGGGGAAGGAGGCCTAACCCTCCTGCCGCCCAGAGGGCACCCGCCTTCCCCGTGGGGGAAGGGGGAAGAAGCAATCGCCGCTTGGCGATTGCTGTATCGGATCGCTCCTCTCCCGCGTCGGGAGAGGCCAGGGGTGGGTCACTCCCGTAGCAGGGTTGCCGCGATGACGTCCGCCGCACGCGCGTCGCCTGGTTCGTTCCGCTCCCGCAGCCCCGCGACGACGCGCTGTTTGCCTGCCGCAGGCCCGGCGGGGCCGACCTTGAACTTCGCGTCCGTTTCGATTACGCGCAGACGAAGCGCCGCCAACATGCGCAGGCGCGGGCCGTAGAAATCGCCATCGACAAGCGGCTCGTACGTCGTGTCCGGCTCGTACGCCGCGACGAGCCGGGCCAGCGCCGCCGCAACATCGTCCGGGTTCGTCGAGACGGTCGCCTCGCACATGAATGCGACGGCGCGGAAGTTGAGCGTGGAGCGGGCCGCGTCGCGCGGATCGACCCAGACGTGGCGCGACGCCGCGAGAAAATCCGAGACCATGAACGTCACGCGCGGGTTCGCCCGGATCGCGGCGAAGGTCGGGTCCGCTTGCACGCAGTGGAGTTCGATCTCGTCCCCCGTCTTGACGAATGGGAGGATCGAGACCTGCGGAAACCCGCCGGGCGGCGTGGCGATCAGGTGCCCATGCCGCTGCCCCGCGACGAATGCCGCGACTTCCTCCGGGTCTGATGGGTACTTCGGTGAACGATACATCGGCACGCTCCTTCGTCGTCCTGCGCACGCAATCGGAAGGGATTTGAACCACATCTGCCTAAAGGGCACCCGACAGAGGACATAGAGAAAGGGAAGAGAAAGTTCTTCTAATTCTTCTTTGCGTTTCTCCGTGCTCTCTGTGTCCTCTGTGGTTCATCCCCAGTTTCAGTCGTTCCCCGTTGCGGACGTGGTGGCAGATTTGGCGGCCTGGCGGGCGGCGCGACGCTCCATGCGGCGGGCTTTTTTCT
>JBBSII010000235.1:0-6899 GCA_038232175.1 Thermomicrobiales bacterium | reverse complement strand
GCAAACCGCCGTTCGTATCTTCGTCTAATCCCCCTTAGACGAAAATAACCTGCTCACGCGCCCATTTTCTTTCCACTACTCTTTGATTGCAATCAGATTGGACGAAGGTGTATCGAGGGGCGGAGCGTGCGGTACGCCCCTGATACGATGAATCCATTCACCATTTGCCTACTCGACAGCCCACGTCTCGATGTCCGCCATCACGGCTGCGGGGGAGGGGAAGTCGTACGCGTTGCGGAGGAAGGCGCCGCTAGGTGGGAGGAGGGCGAGGATGTCCTTACCCGGTAGATGCTTGCCGATGATCTTCGCCTGGATGTGCGCCGCGCCCTCGTAGATGCGGATCACGGCGGAGTCCGCGAAAATCTGGGCGATCGGCATCTCTTTGGTGTAGCCCATGCCGCCGTGCAGCAGCATCGCTTCCTGCGACGCCCAGAGCGCCGTTTCGCCCGCGACCAACTTCGCTAGCGACGCCCAGACAAAAGCCTGCTCGTCGCCGACTTGCTCGTGCAGCGCCGCTTTGCGGACGAGCAGGCGCGCGATCTCCACCTGCCGCCGGATGATCTGAAGATGGTTCTGCACTTCGGGGATGTCGGCGAGCTTCTTGCCGAACTGCTCGCGCTCCTGCGTGTATTTTTCCGCCTCATCCAGTGCGTGCCGGGCGATCCCCGATCCCTGCGCCGCAACCCAGACGCGCGAGTGCTGCAAGGTGGATTCGATGATCTGCCAGCCCTCGTTGACTGTGCCCATCAGCGCATCTTCCGGGACGAAATGGTTCTGGAAGACGACGTCGCATAGTTGGGAGCCGGGCTGCCCGAGTTTATTGAAGTCCGTCGCCTCGACGGTTTCCACGCCCGGCCCGATCTCCGTCAGCAGCACCGAGATGCCCCGGCCCCGATCTTCCGGTTGGCCGGTGCGCGTGGCGAGCATGATGACGGTGGACGCAGTCGCGGCGGTGATGAATCGCTTCGCGCCGTTAACGATCCAGCCGCGTCGCACTTCATCCCACGTCGCTTTGCAGCGGATTGCCTTGGCATCGGAGCCGGTGTTCGGTTCGGTCAGCCCGAAGCAGGCGATCACCTCGCCCCGCGCCATGCGCGGCAGGTAGCGGGCGCGCTGCGCCTCCGTGCCGAATTTATTGATTGGGAAGGCGGTCAGCGAGTTCTGAACGAGGATGTTCAGCCCCAGCCCGGCATCGCCGCGCGCCAACTCCTCCATCACCGCCGCCTGCTGAACGGACGGGACCGCATTGCCGTCGTAGCGCTCGGGGATTTCCAACCCGAGCAGCCCGACTGCGGCGCACTTCTTCATCAACTCGTGGGGATACTGATGCGGGTCCCGCTGCGCCGCTTCGAGGTAGGGCGGGAACTCGCGATTGACGAAATCCCGGGCGAGGAGTGCGAACTCATCGGGACGCTCGTCCATGACTTCGCTGAGGATGGAATTGGTATGCATCGTTGTCATGATCGAATGGTACGCGCGGAAGCCGAATAATTCAAGGGGCACAGGATCGATGTGACTTGCTGCGAACCGCTGCGTCTGTCGCATGGTCGCACGGGTAAAGAACTCTTCATCGAGCGGTGCAATATCCGACGTGTCAATCGTATCGTCGGTCAATGTATCAACGCGCTCCTAGTTCGTCTCAGAAACTTGCTCATTGCTCGCGTCAGTACGCATTGCGGTCGCGGAAGATGAGGATAACCGTCTTAGCGATGATCTTGAGATCGAACAGGAGGGACCAGTTCTCGACGTAGTAGAGGTCGTAGCGGGTACGCTCCTCGATACTCGTGTTGCCGCGCAGGCCATTCACCTGCGCCCAGCCGGTGATGCCGGCCTTCTCGCGGTGTCTGCGGGCGTAACGGGGGATCGACTGCGTGAACTGGTGCACGAAGTGCGGGCGCTCCGGTCGCGGCCCGACGATGCTCATCTCGCCGAGCAGCACATTGATGAACTGCGGAAATTCGTCCAGCGAGAAGCGACGCATGAATGCGCCGAGTCGCGTGCGGCGCGGGTCGTTCGGCGTCGTCCAGACGGGGCCGCTCTGCGTCTCTGCGTCCTGGCGCATCGTGCGGAACTTGAGGCACCAGAAGGGCCGACCATCCCGCCCGACGCGCTCCTGCACGAGGAAGACCGGGCCGGGCGAGGTGAACTTGACGAGGGCCGCGAGCAGGAGCAGCAGCGGCGAGATGAAGATGAGGATCGACAGGGAGGCGATGATGTCGAATGTGCGCTTCACTCCACGGTTCCAGCCGCGCAGCGCGATCGTGCGCACCTGCACCATCGGCAGGCCGCCGAGGTCGCCGATGCTCAGTTCGTTGTTGGTGATCAGTTGGAAGGTGTCGGGGTAGACGGTGATGCTCACCGGGTCGTCGGCGCAGCGGTCCACGAGGTTCACGAGCCTCGCCTGCGACGCCCCCGCGAGCGCGATCAGCACCTCATCCACCCGCTCCCGCCGCAGGATGCCCGGCAGCGCATCCGTCGTGCCGAGCATGGGCAGGCCGTACAACTCCGTCGCGTCGGCGGCATCGTCGAGGTCGTCCGCGATGAAGCCGACGACCTGATAGCCGAGGTGCGGCGAGCGGCGCACCGTCTCCATCACCGTGCGCGCGGGCGCGCCGGTGCCGACGATCACGGCACGCTCCGCTGTGACACCATGCCGCCGGAGCGCGCCGATCATCCCGGAGTAGAGAAGGCGACCCGTCGTGATGAAGACGACCGCGAGCGCCCAGCCGGAGAGGAGCAACTGCCGCGAGTAGACGAACCGGCTGCCGAGCAGGAAGGAGTTCGCGGCCAGCGCGAGCACGACCCCAACGGAAAGGGCGGAGCAGAGCTTGGCAAACTCGTCCACGCGCGAGACGCCACGTTTGAGCGTGTACAACCCCGTGACATTGAATGAGACGAGCGCGGTCACTTCCAGCACGGCGAGCATCACGAGGTAGATGCGGCCCGTCGGCGGGATGAAGCCGCTGCTCGTCAGGCTCGTGTCCAGCCGGTGCGCGAGGAGGAACGCCACCCCGAGAAGCGTCACATCGAGCAGCAGTTGCCCCGCCGTGATGATCAGCGCGGGCCAGCGCCGCCGGATATGGACAGGTAACGCCGACGATTGCGCGTCGGGTGGCCGGGGATCGGACGCATCCGGTGGGGCGAGAATGATCTCCGCCGTCATCGAATGCACATCACGGACTGCATGCGCACCAGTTGAATGCTTTGCATGAACAATGTTCTATCACAATTCGCCCCCTTTTCGCAAGAGAACAAGTGTACGTACGGGGAAGTAGCCGGTAGCCAGTGGGGGACAGGGAGAAACCAGAAACCAGGAGCAAGAAACCAGAGATCGGCTCTTGGTTCCCGACTGACTACTGCCTACCGACTACTAGCCGCTGGCGCCGACGCTACCCGTCGCTGCCGAGCGGGTCGCAGGATATTCGCCACGAGCGCGAGCAGCCCCCGCGCGCCGATGCCGACATAGATGAGCAGGTTGAGTGGCGGGGGCGTCGTGCGGGCGTAGTGGAGGCGGTGAAAACGCCACATCGCGCCGTAGAAGGCGAGCGTCGCGCGCAGGCTGCGCTGCCGACTCGACGACCCCTTATGGTGCAGGATACGCACGCGCGGATAGTAGCGGACACGCCACCGTTTCGCCTTGATGCGGTAGGACCAGTCAAGGTCCTCGCCGTACATGAAGAACCGCTCGTCCATCAGCCCGGCGGCGTCGATTGCCGCGAGACGCAGCATCAGGCAGGCGCCCATGCCGCTGTCCATCTCGATCTCCTCGTCGGGGTCGTGATACGTCAAATTATACCGCGCGAAGCGGGGACTCTGCGGGTAGCGCGCTGCGATGCCCGTCAGTTTCCAGAAGGAATTGGCCGGCGTCGGGAAGGAGCGGCGGCAGGCGAAGTCCAGTGACCCGTCGCGTAGCACGATCTTCGGCCCGATGATCCCCGCCTCCGGGTGCGCCGCCAGTTGCCCGAGCAGCCCCGTCAGCGCGTCCGGCGGCATCTCCGTGTCCGCGTTGAGGAGCAGCACCGCGACGCGCGCACGATCCACGCCCGCCGGGACGTGCGCGACGATCTCCCGCAGCGCGAGGTTATTGAGCGCGGCGTACCCCCGGTTCTCGGCGGCGATCCGCAGATGTACGGCGGGGAAGTCGCGCCGCACGATCGCCGCCGTCCCATCCGTTGAACCGGCATCCGCGACGTAGACCGTCGTCGGGATGCCGGGGTGCGCCGCCTCCACCGAGCGCAGGCAATCCGGCAGGAGGATGACGTTGTTGTAGGACGAAACAACGATATATAACTGGTCCATCGTCGTGCTCACGGTGCGGAGGATAGCAGATGTGCGGCTACGGCGCGTCGAGAGAGAGATTGTGTGGCAGGGCTTATTCAAAGGCGTCATGTCGGTATCGAGGAGGCTCGCTCCCCCTTCCCTACGAGGGAAGGGGGGTGCCCTCCGGGCGGTGGGGGGGTAGGAAATCCCCGGCATGACGACTTTGAATAAGCCCTGACTGTCTCCGGCCACTTGTTACTCGTTACTCGTTACTCGTCTACTACCCGTACCGCCACGCCAGATAGTGCAGGCCGACATTGCCCATCTCAACTTTGAAGCCGTCCGGGTTGCTCGGAGTGTAGGTCAGTATGCGGCGCTCGAACGTCTGCACGAGCACGGTCTTTGGCACGCCGCCGACCGTCGCGGTCGTCCAGTACGCCTCGGTGATCGGCAGGCCGACGACGAAGAATGTCGGGTCGAAGAGCGCGCCATTGACGGGCTGACTATTCTGGATCGTCACCCCGGTGCTATTCAGGTATTGCCAAAAGACCGACGCAACGGTGTGATTCGTCTCCGGGATGAGCACAGCGGTCGTCACGCCCCCGCTGTCCGGGCTGGTGGAGGCGCCGCGCGAGCCGTCCGCGCGCAGTTGCTCGGTGATCGCGCCGCCGACAGCGCGGGGTGGGGCGGAACGGACCGCGTTCATCGTCGCGTAAGTGATCGCGCCGGGGATGTTTGGATCCCCCGCGACGGCCACGGCGGCGGGAGAGCGGTTCTGGCGCGCGGTGTCGCCCGTCTGCACCTGCCCGCTGACCATCTCATTGACGAGGAGGCCGCTCGTGATTTGACCATTTGCTGGGTTGTTCAACTCGAACCGGCCCTTGTCGAAGTACCAGACATCGCGCTGGCCGCCCGGCGCGTCGGCGTACGGTTCGGAGCGCTGGCCAACCACCTGCGGCCCCCAGATGAAGCCACGCTTCACCGCACCGGAGAGCACGGGGCCGTCGTAGCGTGTGTACGTCGCGGTGTACGGCGCGGCTGCGAGCGGCTGACTCGATTTCGTTTGCGCCGCTCGGACTGCCCTGCTCGCATCGACGATGCCCGCGCCAGATTGCGGGTCCGGCCCCGGCGTGCCGATATCACGGGCGGTGCTCTTCAAAATGGAGAGGATTTCGTCCTGTCGGATGCTGGGGCGGACGCTCTGCATCAGCGCGATCACCCCCGTCACGATCGGCGCGGAGAATGAGGTGCCGGACTTCGCGTACACGTCGTTGCCGAGTTCGGGGAGCAGCGCGGGGATGCTCACGCCGGGGGCGGCGACATCGACTTTATTCACGACGGAGGTGAAATCGGCGTAGTTGTTGTTCGCATCCGACGCCCCGACGGTGATGACATTGGCGTCGTCCGCCGGGTAGTCGCGCTCGTTCGGGTCGTTCCCCGCCGCCGCGACGATGACGACGCCCTTCGAGCGGGCGTAGCCAATTTCGCGCGCCACGGACTGCGAGAAGTCCGGCCCGCCGAGGCTGAGGTTAATTACCATCGCGCCGTGATCTGTCGCCCAGTGGATGCCGTCGGCGACCCACCGGCTGTTGCCGTCGCCCTCTTTATTGATCGCCTTGATTGGCAGAATCTTCACGCCCCACGCCACGCCCGCCTGCCCATACCCGTCGTTGCCCTTCGCGGCGGCGAGCAGGGAGACGACCGTGCCGTGCTGTGACGCGGAATCGTCGTTGACGTTCGTGGTGCTGTCGACGAAGTTATAGCCGGGGAGCAGCCGACCCTTGAGGTCCGGGTGATCGACGTAGACGCCGACATCGATGATCGCGACGATGACATTCGGCGAGCCGGTCGTCACGTCCCACGCGGGTTCGAGGTTAACGCTGCGCGTCCAGTATTCCCGTGGATAGATCGGGTCGTTCGGCACGATCATTGCGTGCATCCGGTAGTTCGGCTCGACAAACGCCACGCGCGGGTCGGCGAGCAGCCGGGCGTACGTCTCCCGCTCATCGGTCGGGCTGGTGCGCGCCTCGTAACTCCCCGCCGATTGGAGATGCACGAGCGTGTCGGTGTCGCTCAGATGGACGACCGACGCATCCTGCGCGCCCCGCAACCCGACGAGCAGTGACCCTGCGACGTGATCGCGGGCGAGCGGATCGAGCGGCTCAGCGAAGTAGGACGATGGCGGCGCGGTTGCGTTGGTGGCGACGGGAGAGAAGAACGCGGCGAGGAACAGGACGATGAGCGCGACGGTGGCGCGGAGACGAACCCCAGTCAACCCGATTTCCCTTTCTGACACCGCACCCGCGCGCGAGGATTTGAACACATGTATGTCAACACAAGGAGGGTACCAGACGCCGCTCTCCTTGACAATAATGACCCGTGCCATTGACAGAGTAACGAGTAGCGAGGGGCAACAAACCGGGGAGAACCGCAGAGACGTAGAGGGAGAAGAGAATTAAAGGGGGATGCGTTCCCATCTTCTTTTTGTATTCCTCTGCGTTCTTCTGCGTCTCTACGGTTCTCCCCGGTTTGGTCCCGGGTTTCTCCGCACCGCCGGGATGCGGGTGCTATACTGCGCCGCTATGGACACGATGAACGCCCTGTATGCGCATGTATCGACACCGGATGCGATCGACACG
>JBBSII010000234.1:0-6904 GCA_038232175.1 Thermomicrobiales bacterium | reverse complement strand
GCGCATCCGGCACTGATTGTATGGCCCATTATGCCACCGCCAGTCAGCCTCTGATGGCGGCGTGCGTCCGTGTGACCGCACTGTGGGCGGACGGTGACCGTTTCGAGACTTTTCGTCGCACGAGTTCGTGATTCTCAGCCGTCATCATCGGTGTGCGCCGCCGGACATGGTTGGCGGTGCGTCGCGCGGTGGATGGTGGATGGTAAATGGTGAGATGGAAGGGGTTGGCATGAAGCGAGCGGTCTCCACAATGCACGTTGGTTTGGCCTGGGTCGTGCTCGCGGCGGTCGTCGCGCAGTTCTTCTTCGCGGGGCTTGGGATATTCGGGGCGGCGGGCTTCGACATGCACAAGATGACGGGCTACCTGATCGAGGCGGCGGCGCTGCTCCTGCTCCTGCTCGCGCTCATCGGCGGCTTGGGCCGGGTGCGGATCGGTCTGGCGGCGTTGCTGCTCGTCTTGACGGTCGTGCAGTCGTTGCTCCCCAGCGCCGCGTCGCTGATCGCCGCGCTGCACCCCGTGAACGCGGCGGCGATTCTCGTCGTCGCGGGCATGATCGCGCGGCGCGGGACGGAGCCGATGCGCGGCCTCGCCGGTTAGATTCCCAGCTCCGGCTCGTTGGTGATGTGTTTTCGCGCGTCATAGCGCGCGAAGGCAGGGCTGAGCAGGCCGATCAGCACTACCCCAACCACGGAGACGAGGCCCCCGCTCACTGCACTGAAGACCGGTGAGGTGACAGATGCGACCACGCCCGATTCAACGTCGCCGAGGCGTGGCCCTCCTGCACCGACGACGAACCCGACGCTGTTCACCCGCCCTTGCAGCGCGTCCGGGGTGTTGACCTGAATGATCGTCGTGCGGAACACGCCGTTGACGACATCGGCCCCGCCCGCGATGGCGAGCAGGATCACGCCGAGCCAGAGCAGGTTCGTGGCGCCGAAGCCCGCGATCGCGGCCCCCCAGACCGCGAGGGCAATTAGAATTGCCCGCCCCTGGCGATGGATATGCGAGAGCGGGCCGGAGAATGATGAACAGATCAGCCCCCCGATGGCCGGCGCCGCGTAGAGCAGGCCGACCGTCCGAGGCCCGCCGCCGAAGTGCGTCGCGGCGAGGGCAGGGAAGAGCGCAAACGGCATCCCGAAAATGGTGGCGTTCAGGTCGACGAGCAGGGCCGTGGCGATGACCGGCTGGCGGCGGACGAATTGCAGCCCCTCGATAACAGCACGCAGTCCTGGGCGCGCCCCGCCGTCGTGCGGCGGCATTGCGGGCAGCCGCATGACACCGTAGAACGCGAAGAAGAAACTCGCGGCGTCGACAAGATAGGCGGTTTGCAGCCCTGCGGCGGCGATAATCGCCCCCGCCACCAGCGGCCCGGCGGTGAGGCTGACCTGGAAGGAGAGGAAGGATAACGCTGCGGCGGCGGGGATCCGATCCGGCGGCAGTAAACGCGGGATGAAGGCCCGCGCGGCGGGCGCGCTAACGGCGGAGAGGCAGGACTGCACCGCGATCAGCACGTACAGCAACCAGAGCTGGCGAAGATCGAGCAATGCCTGTAGCGCGAACAGCAGCGACACGACGGCGAGGAGACTGGTGGTGAGCAGAACCAGTTTGCGGCGATCGAACGCATCCGCAATCGCGCCGCCGACCAGCCCCAAACCGATGAGCGGGACGGCGACGGTAAGCCCGATCATCCCGACCGCGAGTGAGGAGTGTGTGAGGTCGTAGACCTGTACGGGTACCGCGACGCTGGTCATCCGACTCCCAACGGCAGACAATGACTGACCGATCCAGAGCCGTCGGTATGCCGGCGATTCCTGGAGCGGCCGCGTATCGGCGAGGATCCGTTGGTACAGGGGACGCTGGGAAGGTAGTGTCGCCGCGTCGCCTTCCTTTGTCATCGCGTCTTCCCTTCGTCTACCTGAGCGCGGCCTTAAGCACGAGCATCGCGCGCTGATCTCTGCGGGCGCGTTCGGCGGGGGAATGGCCGAAGAGGACGAGGGCGGAGTATACATGCTTGCCGTGTCTTGGCCAATGGATCGCGAGATCACTTTTCCACCAGCCGCGCACCGTATGGGTCGCGTCACTCGTGGGTCTGATCGGACTGTCGCCGGTCAGTGACCATTTCGTGATCGTTCGTCGCACGAGTCTGTGATTTCCGCGCGTCATGATGGGTGTGTGCCTCGGACTTCGGACTTCGGACTTCGGACGATGAGGCTTTGCAACGCGGACGACGCGCACAGTATCAGCAGAAGGAGCAGCGACCGATGTACACGGATCACACCAACCACGGCAATGACATGAGCGGGCGCCGACGCGGCGGCACGCACGACCCGGAGTTGCGGGCCTCCGACGCGGATCGCGAGGCGGCGGCGAAGGTGCTCCGGCGGCACTACGCCGATGGGCGGCTGGACGCGGAGGAGTTCAACGAGCGGATCGACCGCTGCTATCAGGCGAAGAAGGTGGGCGAACTGGATGAACTCTTCGCCGGGCTTCCACGCGATGAGCCGCGCGAGCCGGAACCGGAGCGGGGCTATCGCGGTCACCGCCCGCCATGGGCATTCGCGGCGGTCGCGTCCATCATCGCCGCGCTCATCGTCGTCTCCATCCTGACGGGCACGCACGTCTTCTGGCTGGCATGGCCGCTGGCGTTCCTCGTCCTCGGCCCGTTCGGACTGTTTGGTCGCCGGTGCCGCGTGGGTCGGGACGGAGGAAGGATGACCTGAGCCGTTTCGGGAGAGGTCAGCAGCCAACCCGGATGTTGTCGTGTCTTCGCCTTGACAGTTTCCACGCTCTCTATCATTGTTCGTTCACTTCCTTTTGTCTCTTCATACACGTAGTCTAGAGGACGAGAGGGGGAGGCGCTATCGGATTCTTGCGCTTCGAATTGTCTCGTTTGAAGGGTGTCTTGAGAGGAAGAGCGGATGCGCATAGGCGACGATCGGGTCGAGGAACTCCTGACACGGCTTGACACGGCGTGGACAGCGTTCAAGGAGTCGTACGCCGGTTTGACGGAGACGCAGCTCCTGGAGCCTGGCGTCACGGGCGACTGGTCGGCGCGGGACATCATCGCGCATGTGACCACCTGGGAGGAGGAGGCGCTGAAGCATCTGCCGCTGATCATCGCGGGCGGCAGGCCGCCGCGCTACTCAACAGCCTACGGCGGTATCGATGCGTTCAATGCGCAGACGACCGAGCGGAAACGCGGCCTTTCGTTCGCCGATGTACGCAGGCAACAGGAGGAGATCCACCGTCGGCTCGTCGACTTCATCCGGAGCGCGCCCGCAGACCAGTTCATGCGCGAAACACGCGCCCGCCGTCGGCTGCGGCTCGATGCGTACGGCCATTACCCGCTGCACACTGAGGCGATACGGGAATGGCGGGAGCGACGGTCGGTCGGGTGAGGGGAGCGCATCGTCACTCGGATCGCTTGTCAACCGGGAGCGCCGGTTCAGTGAGCAGTAAATCGAGGCCGACAAGGAACCCGAGGAATGACGCGAACAGGACGATCGTTACCCCCAGCGCGTGGAGCGCAACCCCCGACTGCACCGGCGCTGCGACCACATTCACCAGCAGCACACCGATGGCGAGACAGAGCAGGCTCACAGTGAACCGCGCTCGCGTGGGCATCCGGCCCGCCCGTCGCCGCGACGGATACGTCACCACATACAACACCAGCAGCACGATGGTGATCATGCTGGCGATGCGCCAGATGCTGTTCGCGGAGGACACGAATAGCGCGAGGAGCGACGGGAGCAGGGAGCCGATGATCACGATGAAGCCAAATTGCAGGAAGTTGCGCGTGAGCAAGACCTCATAGCGCGATAGCCGACCGCCGAGCATTTGGCGAAAGATCGTAAAGAGCGTGGAGAACCTCACGAACGTGACCGAGATAACCGCGATGGTGGAGAAATAGGGCGCTGCGGGCAGTTCCATACACCTCAACCATCTCCGATTACTGGCCGCAGCGACCGTGCATCTGCGGGTCAATGCCAACAGGTTGGTTCATCGACCGCCCTCCTCATTGTTCGGTTGCCCATCGCAGGATGAAAGCCAACGGGTGCGGGATTACGACGCGCATTCCCATCGCAACCGATCATTTCCTCGCGAGTCGGGCCACGATTGGCGCTACCGCGTCCATCGCGTGATCCGCAATCACGTAGTACGAGAATCCGTACTCCGTCCGCCGATCTTGCATCTGCGCGACGATCTCATCCACCGTGCCGATGGAGACGGAGGGCATCGCCAGCACCTGCGTGGCGTCGATCTCGCTCCACCCCCGCACATGAGCGTACTCCGCCGCCGCGTGTCGCCGGTCGTCCGTGACGACTACCGAGGCGACGATGCTCAGTTCAATCGCCTCAATCCGCGCGCCCGCTGCCTCGCGAATCCAGCCGATTTGCCGCGCGACGGACGACGCCAGGCGTGGCGTGGCGTCGGGCGAGAGGACGCCATTGGCGGTCGATGCGGTGAGCAGGCCGATGATGTCCGCCTCCCGCGCCGCGATGGAGAGCATCCGTTTGCCCCCCGCGCCGACGAGGATCGGTGGGTGGGAACGCTGCACCGGCTTGGGGAAACTGTCGAAGTTCGTCACCGTATAGTGCGCGCCGGAGAGTGAGCATGGGTCGTCCGCGAACAGCCCCTTGAGCAGCCGCAGCGACTCCGCGAAGCGGTCAACGCGCACCACGGGCGGGTCGAACGGGATGCCCGCCTGATCGTATTCCTCCTTGAGGAAGCCCGTGCCGATGCCGAGTTCGAACCGCCCGCCGGAGAGCAGATCGAGCGTCGCGGCCTCCTTCGCCAGCATTACCGGGGGGCGGTAGTCATTCGCGAAGACGAGCGTGCCAATACGCAGCGTCTCTGTCACGGCGGCGACCGTCGCGAGGGAGGCCATCGGGGCGAGTTGATGGCCGAATGGCTCCTCCTGAAAGTGATCCCGCAGGAGGAAGGTCGCGTAGCCCGCCGCCTCCGCGCGCCGCGCCGTTCCCACCAGAGCGTCGCGCGTGCGCACGCTCTCACCAAAGACGCCAAATTGAAATGGTTTCACCACGCTGCTGCATCCCTTCCGTATGATCCGCACCATCGCCGGGATACTCCCGACGGTGATGCCATTCTGCGGGAACGGAAGCGCACCCTCTATCCGATTCTTGCGCCCAAACCCCAACACAATAAAGGGAGAAGGTAAACCCTCCCCCTCTCAGCACTCGTTACTCGTTACTCGTTACTTCCCCTCTTTTGTCCACTCGTCGCTGCGGGCGACCCCCTCGGGCATCGCGCCGTTGAAGATGATGTTCAGGCTCTGGCGCATGTAGGCATCCGCCGCCTCCATGTCGTTCGTGCGGTACTGCGTGGCGACGCTGACGATGATCAAATCCGCGACGAGTTGCCCGAACTGCCCGGCGTCGATGCCGGAGCGGAACCGCCCCGCCCGCTTCCCCGTCGTGGCGACCTTCGCGACCAACTCCGCGAGGGTGAACGTCTGCGCTGCCCGCACCGAACGCTCGACGTCCGGGTTCAGCAGCTCGTGCGAGAGGACGACGATCGCCTCACCGTGCTCCTCCAGGAGCGCGCGCACCGCGCGCCAGATGCGGTAGATGATCCGCTCCGCGCTCATCCCCCCGGTAATCTGCTCGTCCACCTGCGCCGTCAGGCTCACCATCAGGTCGCGCCCGAACTCGACGATCACCGCTTCCTTGTAGCCGAAGTAGTTGAAGAATGTCCCGCGGCTGACATCGGCAGCGTCCGCGATGTCGTCGATGGAGGTGTTGTAGAAACCCTGTGAATTGAAGAGTTCCACGGCCTGGTTGATGATCGCCGTGCGCGTCTGCTGCTTCTTCCGCTCCCGCAAAGAAGGGCGTGGAACTGCCCCCCGCCGCGCTGAACTTGTCGTGTACATCCCTCTTCCTCCTTCCACATCGCGAACACCGCGCGATGTGCCGACACTGCGCTCGAGAAAACTAACAGAGACGTCATCGTGACAAAAAAATCCCCGACCCGCGCCGTTGCACCGCTGGCCGGGTTCACCACTCACTCCCCCGCGCCAAGGTGACCACATCACAGGCGCGGGCGCTACAAAAAAACCGACCCGATGCGTGCAACGCATGTGGTCGGTTTCACCATTTGCTCCCCCGCGCCGAGGTGACCAGATTGCAGGCGCGGGTTCGTCGCATCCAAACACTATTGGCTGATACTGTACCTCACAAAAATGATGGTGTCAACTGCTACCCTGCACTCGAAGGGCTTTTGATACTTCGCTACAGAAACTTTGTCGCCGGAAGTTATCTAGATTTACCAAGAATTGTCCGAATTGACCCCGCTCGCGGCTATTAAGTACAGAACATTTGTTTCGCATCGGGGGATAACAATGGAGAAATCAGCAGAGGACGCTTCGTTGCGCGGGGAAATTGCCCAGTTGCGCGCCATCATGCGCGGCCTCGCGTCCGACGACGAGAGTGAGCAGCGCGCCGCGTCGGCACAGGCCGGGGATGCGGCGCGGGTGGCGGCGGTCCTGATCCGCGCGGTGGAGGCGGAGCACGCGCTGCAACACGCAACGGGTGCGGCTGCGGAGAGTGCGCTCGCGGCGATCATTACCGAGTCGCTGGACGCCCTGACGCGCGAGGAAGCGGCGCAGCGCCGCACGAAGCAGGAATGAGATCACTTCAGTGAAAAAGGGGGACCAATGGACTTGCACTCGCCATTCAGCGCCCGCTCGCGGCGAATCACGCGGGCATCGTACCGGCGTCGGCGCGCGTCGCACCCGCCGGAGCGGCGGTACGACCGCCCGGACATCGCGCTCTACGTCGATGAGGCGGTGACGCGCCAGATCGTCGATGACCTCGCCGAGGAGGTGCGCGAGATGCGCGACCGGATGATGAGTTTCCTCTTCGTCATCGCCGGGAGCGTCCTGCT
>JBBSII010000233.1:0-6931 GCA_038232175.1 Thermomicrobiales bacterium | reverse complement strand
CCCCGCCCACCGCCGCCGGCGGCCTGGCGGGCGCGCCCCCCCCCGCCCCACCCACCGCGTGCGGCGGGAGCCCCCCCGCCCCCCCCCCCCGGGCGGGCCCACCCCCCCCGCTACCAGGGAGGGATGGGACGGCAATGGAAGTCGGCATCGGGATGCCGAACACACTGCATGGGGCGACGGGAGACCTCCTGCGGACGTGGGCGTGCCGCGCGGAGGCGGGGCCGTTTGCCAGCCTCGGCGTCTTCGACCGGCTGGTGTACGACAGTTTCGACGCGCTCCCGACGCTCGCCGCCGCCGCCGCGCTCACGACGCGCATCCGGCTCGCGACGACCGTAATGATCGGCCCGGTGCGGAGTGACGCGCTCCTCGCGAAGGAGGCGGCAACGGTGGACGCCCTCTCCGGCGGGCGGCTGACGCTCGGCGTCGCCCTCGGCGCGCGCAAGGACGATTACGCCGCCGCCGGTGTGCCGTACAACACGCGCGGGCGGCGACTGAGCGAGCAACTCGCGGCGCTCCGGGCGCAGTGGGAGGACGAACGCGTTGGCCCGCGCCCCGTGCAACCCGGCGGCCCCGAACTGCTCGTCGGCGGGTTGAACGACAGCGCGTACGCCCGCGCCGCGCGCTACGCGGACGGCTACATCCACGGCGGCGGGCCGCCGCGCGCCTTCGCCGTCGCCGCTGACAAGGCGCGCGCCGCATGGATCGATGCGGGGCGGCCCGGCCAGCCACGCATCTGGGCGATGGGGTACTACGCCCTCGGCGGTGATGAAGCGGCGGCGGGCACGCGGTATCTGATGGATTATTACGCCTTCGCCGGTCCGTTCGCGGAGCGGATCGCCGCCGGGCTGCTGACGACACCGCAAGCAATCGTCCAGTTCATCCGGGGGTACGCGGAGGCGGGGTGCGATCACCTCGTCCTCTACCCGACGACCGCGCACATCGACCAACTCGACCGGTTCGCCAACGTGCTCGGCTGAATGGGATTTGCCACAGAGCCACAGAGGGAGCGGAGAGGAATACGGGGAAGAGAAATGGTATCTTGTTTGTCAAACGCTATCACTCAGCCGCTCTTCTTTCCTTCCCTTCTTCTCTGTGTCCTCTGTGGCTCTGTGGCCAAACTTCCCCACGAGGTGAGGTACACATGAAGGTGAACGTGCTTGGCGGCGGCCCCGCCGGTCTCTACACCAGCCTGTTGCTGAAGCAGGCACACCCGGAGTGGCAAATCGAAATCTTCGAGCGCAACCCGGAGGGCGCGACGTACGGCTGGGGCGTCGTCTTCTCCGACCGCACGCTGACGGAATTGCGCGCGGCGGACCCGACAACGTACCAGCAGATCACCGACTCCTTCGTGCTATGGGACGCGATCGACGTGCACACGCACAGCGAACGGATCCGCTGCGAGGGGCACACCTTCGCCGGGATCGCCCGCCGCCACCTGCTCGACATCCTCCAGCGCCGGTGCGCCGCGATCGGCGTCCCGGTGCATTACTTGACGACGATTGACGACCCCGACACCCTGCGCGACGCGGATCTGCTGATCGCCGCCGATGGCGTCAACAGCCCGGTGCGCGCGCAGTACGCGAGCGCGTTCCAGCCCCGGACGGAGCAGGGGGCAAACCGCTTCATCTGGTTCGGCACGGACAAGGTGTACGACGCCTTCACCTTCCTCTTCATCGACAGCCCGCACGGGTTGTTCCAGGTGCACGCATACCCATTCGATGGGCAGACAAGCACCTTCATCGTCGAGTGCGCGGAGGAAACGTGGCGGCGCACCGGCCTCACCGAGACGGACGAGGCGGCGAGCGTCGTCTTCTGCGAGGCGCTTTTCGCGGATCACCTCGCGGGGCATCGCCTCCTGTCGAACCGGTCGCACTGGCTGACGTTCGTCACGCTGAAGAACGCGCGCTGGTCGCACGAGAACATGGTGCTGCTTGGGGACGCGGCGCACACGGCGCACTTCTCGATTGGCTCCGGCACGAAGATGGCGATAGAGGACGCAATCGCGCTGGCGACCGCCTGCACGCAGCACGCCGACCTGCCGACCGCCCTGCGCCTCTTCGCCCTCTCCCGCAAGCCGCGCGTCGAGTCGATCCAGCGGGCGGCGGCGGAGAGTCAGCGCTACTTCGAGAATGTGCGCCGCTACCGGCACTTCACGCCGTTGCAGTTCGCCTTCAACCTCCTGACGCGCAGCGGCCGCATCACGTACGACAGTCTCCGACAGCGCGACCCCCACTTCGTCAGCGATGTCGAGCGCGGCTTTCAGACGGCGGCGCGCGACGCACAGGGGATAGCGGGCAAAGCGACACCGATTGTCTCCCCACCCGCCGTCTTCACGTCGCTCGCGTTGCGCGGAATGGTCGTGCCGAACCGCCTCGTCTTCGCGCCGATTGCATCACACGGCGCAACCGATGGCATCCTCGATGAACCTGATGCGCGGCAACTGATCGAGCAGGCGCGCGGCGGGGCAGGTCTGGTATGCACCGAGGCCGTCGCGGTATCGGCGGAGGGGCGCATCACGCCCGGTGACGTGGCGCTGTACACGGACGATCACGCGGCGGCATGGGCGCGGATTGCGGATGCGGTGCATCGCGAATCATCCGCGAAGGTCTGTCTGCTGCTGAATCATGCCGGGCGGCGCGGCGCGACCCGTCCCCGTGCGGACGGCCTGGATCGGCCATTGCGAGCGGGTTCCTGGCCGCTCATCGCGGCCTCTGCCCTCCCGTATACCGCCGCGAACCAGACACCACGCGCCATGAACTGCGCGGAGATGGGGCGCGTCATCGCCGATTTCGTCGCGGCGGCGCGGCGTGCCGTCGATGCAGACATTGATCTTCTCCAACTCCACATGGCGCACGGCTACCTGCTCGCCGGCTTCCTCTCGCCGCTGACGAACCGGCGGGAGGGCGAGTACGGTGGCCCGCTGGAGAATCGGATGCGCTTCCCGCTCGCCGTTCTTGATGCGGTGCGCGCCGTCTGGCCCGCCGACAAGCCCCTCGCCGTCGCCCTCTCCGCGACCGATTGGGCGACGGGCGGCGCCACGCCGGAGGACGCCGCAACCACCGCCCGCTCGCTCGCGGAGCATGGCTGCGACCTCATCACCGTTTACGCGGGGCAGACGGTCATCAACGAGCGCCCGGTCTACGACTTCGAGGCGTTCGCGGCACAGAGCGACACGATCCGCAACGACGCGCGCATCCCGACGCTCGCCACCGCGTACACGACGACGACCGGGCAGGCGAACACGCTGCTCGCGGCGGGTCGCGCCGATCTCTGTCTCTTCAGCCCGCCACATCGGGAGAAAACGAGGGCACGCCCATGACGCAGGACTTCCAGTACACCGTCGAGAATGGCGTCGCCACCGTCACCTTCGACCGACCGGAGGTGCTGAACGCACTCACCTACGCGGTGTACGCCCAGTTCCGCGACCTACTCGAAGCGCTCCGGTACGACGACGCGGTGAAGGCGCTCGTCCTCACCGGGAGCGGCGACAGCTTCTGCTCCGGCGGCGACGTGCACAGCATCATCGGCGACCTGTTGAAAAAGGACATGAAGGCGCATCTGGAGTTCGCGCGGATGACGGGCGCGGTCGTCGGCAACATGCGGCTGCTGGACAAGCCGATCATCGCCGCCCTCAACGGCACCACGGCGGGCGCGGGCGCGGTGATCGCCCTCGCGGCGGACCTGCGCCTCGCCGCCGAGCAGACACGGATCGCCTTCCTCTTCACGCGCGTCGGGCTGACGGGCGCGGACATGGGCGCGGCGTACCTGCTCCCGCGCATCGTCGGGCAGGGGCGCGCGCTCGAATTGCTCCTCTTCGGCGACAGCATCGACGCCGCCACCGCCGAGCGCTACGGCCTCGTCAACCGCGTCGTGCCGCGTGAGGATCTAATGCCCCTCGCGCACCAGTGGGCGCGACGGCTGGCGGACGGCCCGACCCTCGCGCTCTCGATGACGAAGCGCATGGTGAACAACGAGTGGAACATGGACCTTCTCTCCGCGTTGGAGGCCGAGGCGCAGGCGCAAGCTCTGCTCCTGATGGGCGAGGATCACCGCCTCTTCTACGAGGCGTTCCTGGAGAAAGCCAGACCGACATTCACGGGCCGATAGACTCGATGAGATTATCTGAGACTCAGGCTAAATCTGCCCAAAGGGCACCCGGCCACCGGTGGCATAGGTTTCAGCCTGTGCTCCTGCTTATAATGGGCGCACGCGATAGGAACGGAGAGTGAACGGATGGTGAGCATGAACATGTCTTCCGCGCCGACGAATGCACCGCCCCACTGGACCGACCCCGATGTGCTGATTATCGGCGCGGGGGCGTCCGGTGCGGCGGTCGCGTGGAGCCTCGCGGCGGCGGGATTCCGCGTCGTCTGCCTCGATCAAGGCGGCTGGGTGGACCCCGCGACGCTCCCCGCCACCGGCGAGGACTGGGAACTGCGGCGGCTGACCGATTTCAACCCGGACCCGAACATCCGCCAACTGCGGGAGGATTACCCGGTCAATGACGCGGAATCGGACTACACGCCGCTGATGTACAACGCGGTCGGCGGCAGCACGATCCACTGGAGCGCGCACTTCCCCCGCTTCAACCCGTCGGACTTCCGCGTGCGCTCGCTGGATGGCGTCGCCGATGACTGGCCCCTGACGTACGAGGAGTTGGAGCCGTACTACGACCGGAACGACCGGATGGTCGGCGTCGCCGGGCTGGTGGGCGACCCGTCGCACCCGCCGCGCTCGGCCCGCCAGATGCCGCCACTGCCGATGGGTCCGCTGGGCGAGACGCTCGCACGCGGGTTCGACACGCTCGGCTGGCACTGGTGGCCCTCGGATAGCGCGATCAACAGCGCGCCGTACGGGGATCGCCCCGCCTGCAACAACTGCGGCCCGTGCGACCTCGGCTGCCCGATTGGCGCGCGATCCAGCGCGGATGTGACGTACTGGCCCATCGCGGCGTCGCTCGGCGTCGAGTTGCGAACGCGCTGCCGCGTGCGCGAGATCACCGTCGGCCCGGATGGGCGGGCGCGCGGCGCGCTCTATTACGACGCGGATGGCCAACTGCGCGAGCAGACGGCGCCGGTCGTGATCGTCGCGTGCAACGGAGTCGGCACGCCGCGCCTACTGCTCAATTCCCGCTCGCGCCACTTCCCCGATGGGCTGGCGAACCGGAGCGGGGTCGTCGGCAAGAACCTGATGTTCCACGCCTTCGCGTCGGTCGGCGGCATCTTCCCCGAACCACTGGAGAGCGCGAAGGGGCCAATCGGCGCGTGCATCCTCAGCCACGAGTTCTACGAGACGAGACCGGAGCACGATTTCGTGCGCGGCTACCAGTTGCAGGTCTGTCGGCAATCCGGCCCGGTGAGCGTCGCGATGGGCGGCCTGGCGGCACAGCGCGTCCCATGGGGGCGCGACCACCATCGCGCATTCGCCGCGCGGTTCGGGCACATGGCCTTCATGGGCGTGATGGGCGAGGACTTGCCCGAGGAAACGAACACTGTGACGCTCGACCCCACACTCGTCGATGCCCACGGCATCCCCGCGCCGCTCGTCCGCTACTGCCTCAGTGAGAACAGCCAGCGGATGCTCACGCATGGCGTCGCCCGCGCGACGGAGGCGATGCGGGCGGCGGGCGCGACGGAGATCATCTCGTCCAACCCGCTCCGGCCTTCGGGCTGGCACCTACTCGGCACCTGCCGGATGGGCGACGACCCCAGTGCATCGGTCGTCGATCGCTGGGGCCGCAGCCACGATGTGGAGAATCTGTTCCTCATCGACGGGAGCATCTTTGTCACGAGCGCGGTGGGCAACCCGACCACGACGATTCAGGCGCTCGCCCTCCGCACCGCCGACTACATCCAGCGCGAGCGCGCAAATTTAGGTTGAACTGGTAGCGCAGGCCTTCCAGCCTGCGCTACCCGGAAGAAGGCCATGATGCAAGAACACAAACCGAACCAGACGATGACGGACACAGCGACCGTTGCTGGGCCGCAGTCGGTCGCCGCCGTCACGCCGCGCGAAGCGCCCGCCACCGCGCCAAGTGTGCTGGACGACGAGCAGCGGGAAACGCTCGTCGGCGCGCTGAACCGCATCATCCCGCCGCAGGGCGACCTCCCCGGCGCGGGCGACGTGGGGATCATCGAGACGATCGACCGCACGCTCGCGGTGTCCCTGATGCTCCGACGCCTGATCTTCGACGGCCTCGTGGAAATCGAGATCGAGAGCGCGCGGCAGGCTAACGGGCGGTTCGTCGATCTCGCGGATGACGGGCAGGACGCCGTCTTGCGCGCGGTGGAGGAGGCGCATCCCGACGCCTTCGTCGCGCTCCTCGACCACACGTACCGGAACTACTACACGTACCCGCAGGTGCAGCGCGCCATCGGCCACGACCCACGCCCGCCGCAACCGCTCGGCCATGACCTGCCAATGTTCGACCCCACGATGCTCGAACGGCAGCGCCAGCGCGGCCCCTTCTGGCGTCCGATTGAATAACGGCAACCGCCGATCACGCACAGTCACGAATCTGGTACATGAGTCATCCCGGAGTTCTGAACAGCACGCCGAGTCGGCAATGGTATGCCGGTTTTCGCTTACCTATCAGGTGGCTTGTCATTTACAGTGCCGTGCGCACATTCCGCTCATCCCTCGCGACAGGGCAGGGGCAAGCAATGCCGACGATTGATCTCAACGGATTCACGATGTACTACGAGCAGGGTGGACAGGGCGAACCACTCGTCTATGTCCATGGCGGGAACACCTGCCTGCTGCACGCACTTTTTGCACGCTATCCTTTTCAATGGCGATGGCGGCAGGACTTCACTGAGCGGTTGCACTTCATCTGGTACGAGCGTCGCGGTTGCTTTCACTCCTCCTTGCCGGACGGCGGCTATGATCTTGAAACCCAAGCCACTGACCTTGCTCTCCTACTCGATCATCT
>JBBSII010000232.1:0-6959 GCA_038232175.1 Thermomicrobiales bacterium | reverse complement strand
CGGCGGGACGACCCGTCGTTGCGCTCGGTCGCGGTGGCGCGGTCGAATCGGTCATCGACGGCGTAACGGGGGTGCTCTTCCCCGATCAGACCGTCGAATCCCTCATGGACGCGATGCGGCGCGTGCAGGCGCAACGCTGGGATCGTGCGGCCATCACCGCCCACGCCCATCGCTTCGACGCCGCCGTCTTCCGCCAGCGGATGCACGCCTTCCTCGTCGATGCGTGGGAGCGGCACCAAACCAGTAACGAGTAGCGAGAAGGGCACTGTCTCCGGCCACTCGTTACTCGTTACTCGTTACTCTCCCCGTCAGTCCTGCGCCACGGCGAGACAATGAATCGGGGGCAGGCCGTGCGCCACTTCGGCCCAGCGGGCGCCTCCGTCCGTGCCGCGCACGATGGTGCCCTCGTGCGTGCCGTAGAAGAGGCCGCTGGCTGCGGTGTGGTCGTCGGCGTCGGTCGCGACGGCGGTCATGCGGGCAGTCGCGGGGGTGGGGATGGGTTTCCAGATCGGCATTCCCTGCTGCGCTCGGTACAACGCGCCGTTGACGGAGGTGAACAGAAATTCCCCCGCCGTGCTGACCCACGACACCGGGCCTTCCGGCAGTTCAATGTTGCTTTCGAGCCAGTTGTTCCCGCCGTTGATGCTCCGCGCGATGCCGCGATCCGTCGCCGCGTAGAGGTACGCCGCGTTCGTCGGGTTGACGGCAAGGCCGCGAATGCCCGTCGGGCTGCCCTCAACATAGTTCCAAATATGCCCGTCGTCCAGGCTGAAGGCCAATCCCTCGGGGTCGAGACCGGCGAGGATGCCCGCCTTGACCGCCGGCACGCCGATCACGGCGCGCACGACGCCGCGCGGTCGGTCCCGCAGGGCGACGTCCTCCGGGTTGCCCCAGAGTTCGCGGAAGCTATCGAGCCGGTTCCAGTTGGCGCCACCATCGCCGCTCGCCCAGATGAGCGCCTTGTCCATGCCGGCGTAGATCGTCTTCGGCGCGTCGCGGCGCACATGAACGCAGTGCGCGTCCCCGCCGACGCGGAAGATGGCGGAGCCGCCGCCATCGCTCGAACGGTAGATGCCCTCGTTATCGACCGCGATGTAGACGAGGTTCGGGCTGGAGCGATTGTAGTCCACGGCGACGATGCGCCTGCGGGGCAGCGTGGAATGGATCTGCTGCCAGCCGCGCCGCCCCTCGCTGAGCGTCACCATCCCGTGTTCGGTTCCGACGTAGAGTTGCACCGCCATTGCTGCCCTCTCTCCTCCGCTCCGTCGCGTGCCGCTTCCTGCCGCCATTGGTTCGGCAGCGCTGCGAGTGTAAACGAGCAATGAGTAATGAGCAACGGACGAGTAACGAGTAGCGAGTGGTCAGAATCCCCTTCTCGTTACTCGCTACTCGTTACTCGTTACTTTTTGCTGCTGCTGTTGCGGCTGCTGCCGGGGCACGTCGGATTCATCTTCCTGACCGGGCATGTGCTTCGGGTATGTGTCCATTGTCTGCGTCATATCGCCAAGCGTTTGCGTCATGCCGCCGAGGGTCTGAGTCATCGCGCCCAGTCGCTGCCACTGGCTCATCGTGCCGACCGTCTGGTACTGGATCAGTTTGCCGCGCGCGCGGTCGCGGCCCGTGACGCGCGCCGTGGAGAGTTCCCGCGTATCGTCCCGCGCGATGCTCCGCACCTCGACGGTCAAGCTCGCCTCCGCGCCACCCCGGTAGGTGCCCCGCACCACGGCGACGTCCGCGTAATCGCGCCCGACCGCCACCTTCACATGCCGCCCGGTGCAGGGCAGGCCGAGCGTCGCGTCGATCCCGACCCAGCCGTACGGCGGCACGAACGCCTCCGCCCACGCATGGGACGCGCCGCTCTCCGCGACATCGCCGAGGTAGCCGCTGACGTACCGCGCGGGGAGACCCGCGTGGCGGCAGAGCGAGAGGAGCAGGTGCGCGAAGTCCTGACAGACGCCGCTTCCGCCCTCGATCACCTCCGCGACCGTTGAGTAGACATTCGTCGTGCCGAGTTGGTACGTGAAATGCTCCCGAACATACGTCCCCGCGCGCTGGAGAAAGGCGAACGCCGTCGTCTCCGGCGCGACCGCGAGCAGGGCGTGCGTCAGTTCGGCGGAAGCGGCTTCGAGCGCGACGTACGTGCTCGGGCCGAGGAACTCTGCGTACTCGTCCGCGATCAACGGGTCCTCGGCGAGGCGCACGAGGGGTGGCGAGGCGTCCGGTTCCCCGTCGCGCGGGCCGGAGAGGGGGACATCGGCGTCGGCGAAGGTGATGATGTCGCTCGTCGCCTCAATCGTCAGGTGATCGTGGAGGTATGGCACACCAAAGTCGTGGACGGCGTTGCCGTAGTAATCCTGGAAAGTGATGACCGTCCCCGGTGGGTCGATGGTCAGATCGAAGGCGAGACAGGTCTGCGTCTCGCTCGACACCGGCTGCAACCGCACCTCGTTGAAACTTTCGTGCACGGGGCTGACGTAAGTGTAGGTGGTGCGGTGCTCGATCTTGAATCTCACGTTAATCTCCCCGGACGAAACCAAATCGACGCAGAGATCGCAAAGATGCAGAGGACGCAAAGAAACGCAGAGATAAAGAAGGACACATTCCCTCTCTGCGCTCTCTGCGTCTCCTCTGCGCCTCTGCTGTTCACGTGGTTTCCTCCCGTGTTAGTGCCAGTCCGCGACGAGATTGTCCTTGATGAAGTCCCAATCGATCTCCTCACCGAGACCGGGGCCGGTGGGGATGCGGACCTTGCCCGCGCTGTCGATGGCGTCGATCGGGGTCTTGAGCCAGGGCTTCTCGGCGTCGAAATCGACGTGCGGGTGCAGGAGGCCGCGCTCGTAGAACTCGCCGGGGATCGCCATCGCCCCGAGCACTTGCAGGTTCGGCGCGCCGCCGCCGTGAATCTCGCAGCGCACCCGGAAGGCCTCGCACAGGTGGACGGTCTTCATCGAGGGCGTGATGCCGCCCACGTCGAAGACCCCGACGCGCGAGATGTCCGACGCGCCGCGCGTGATCCACTCCGCACGGGTGTACATCTGCCCGTGGGCCGTCTCCGGGCCGCAGATCGGCAGGTCGAGTTTCTCGGTGAGCCAGACGAAGGAGGAGGTGCTATGCTCATTCATCGGCTCCTCCATCCAGTAGTAGCCGAGTTCCTCCAAGGCTCGCCCGAGAAAGAGGGCTTCCTCGCGGGTGTAGTCGTGGTGCGGGTCGAGCATCAGTTTCATCTCCGGCCCGACCGCCTCGCGCACCGCCGTGCACGCGGCGATGTCCCGCTTCAGATCGGGGCCGTGCGGGGACATCCACGTGTGCAATTTGAACGCGGGGTAGCCGAGCGCCTTACACGCCTTCGCGAACGCGCCATACGCTTCGGGCGTGTCGAGGCCGCCGGGGATATCGTCGCCGCACATCGTGCTTGCGTAGGCCGGCACCGTATCGCGCGCCGCGCCGAGGAGCTTATGGACGGGCAGGCCCGTCAGCCGACCCGCGAGGTCCCACAGCGCGCAGTCCACGGCGGCGAGGTTGCGGTCGTCCAGCGCTCGCCGCTCCAGCCGCTGCCCCTGCAGGAGCTTGTACCAGATCATCTCGCGGTCGAGCGCGTTCATGCCACGGATCAACTGGGTCGCGACGGTCGCTGTCTGCGGCGACCCGCCGAAGCAGTAGCCCTCCACGCCCGCGCTCGTCCGCACGCGCGTGAGCGTCTGGGTCGCGTCGTGCTCCGGTGCGGGGTGCCCATGCCCCTCGTCATCCCGCCCGGTGTGTGAGCGGTACTGAAAGGTCAACGTCTGCACGTCGATCACCTTCATGTTCAGATCAATCGCTAGTGCTGTGTCGGTCATGCCCCACTCCTCGCTACTCAGCCGGATTTCCGCGGCCCTCATTATTGCACAGGCTCAGGCGATGACCTCCTCCGGGCGCAGAATGCGGTGCGCGAAGTATTGCGCCTGGATGTGCTCACCGATCTGATAGCACTGCGTCTGAATGTCCAGCAGGTAGTCGTGCAAATCGACCGCGAAGACCTCCTCTACCCGCTGGTACGTCAGCGCGCTGTGGAGCCGACCGACCGCGCGCTCCGCCTCCTGGATAGGACTAAGGACTAAGGACTGAGAACTAAGTGGGGAAGGCTCATTACTTAGTCCTAAGTCCTCAGTCCTCAGTCCTCCCGCGATGCGGGCGAGGGCCGCGTCCACCTCCCCGATGGCGAAGCGGATGGAGCGGGGGAAGATGGGGGAGAGGGTGAGCATCTCGATCACGGAGCGGGGGCGGACGGTGCTGCGGTAAATCTTGTGGTACGCCTCGTACGCGGAGAGGGAGCGGAGGACGGCGAGCCACTGATCCCAGTCGCCGGGGACGCCATCGGAAGGACTGAGGACTAAGGACTCAGGACTAAGTGACGCGGGTTCCCCACTGAGTCCTGAGTCCTTAGTCCTCAGTCCTGTATCTCGGTCGGCGACGAGGAGGTGGTACTTCACATCGAGCGCGCGGGCGGTCTTCTCGGCGCGTTCGAGGAATTTTCCCGCCTGCAAGAAATACCAGCCCTCCTCGCGCGGCATCGTGCTGTCCGTAATGCCTTGAAAGAGGTGGCTGAACTCCTTGATCGACTGGTAGAAGAGGTGCACATTCTCCGACGCAACGGGCGTCTCCCCGACATCCTGCAACCGCTGGAGTTCTAAATGGAAGCGGTTCAGCACCTCCCACATCTCGCTCGCGATCTGGTGACGCATCGTGCGCGCATTCTCCCGCGCGCGGGCGACGCACGAGACGATGGAATTCGGGTTCTCCGCCCCGAAGGTGAGGTACGGTGGCACCGTCTGCTCGCTCGCCTCGTCGTGCGTGGCGAAGAAGCGCGGCGCATCCCCGACAATGGTGATGAGCGCCTCCCAGTGTCGCCGCCGCCGTGCCTGCGCCTCCGGCGACGCGCCCATCTCCAGCGTGTGGTGGTAATTGACGTCCGTGATGCGCGCCGTATCCTCGGCCCGCTCGACATACCGCCCAATCCAATAGAGTGATTCGGCGATCCGGCTCAGCATGGCTTCGCTGGAGGACTGAGGACTGAGGACTGAGGACTGAGAATCATGCATTCCTCCCCGATGTGCGCTGCTCGTCGCGTTGGTGTTCGACTTTGGCACGAAGGCCGCCGATGATGCGGGCTACTTCGTCGGCGTTGCCGAGTAATCGCGTGAAGGTTGGGTCGTCGATGTATTCCGCGTCAAGTGCGACAGAGAGAAGGGAGCGAGTTTCCGCGCATGATGCTTTCGCGGTGGAAAGGAACTGGTGAAATTCTCCCCGGCCACCGCGCTCGAAGCCTTCTGCTACGTTCGACATAATTGACACCGACGCGCGTTGCAGTTGACGCGCGAGACCGTAGTCTCTCGCAAATTCGCCTTGCTTCGTTACGCAATACACGTCGCGCGTAAGCATCCGCGCCTTCTGCCAAGCAATTAGATCCTCGAACCGCTCGACCCTGCTCACTGTTCCCCCCTCAGTCCTCAGTCCTACCTTAACACCCACGTATCCTTGCTCCCACCGCCCTGGCTGGAGTTGACGACGAGGGAGCCGCGTCGGAGGGCGACGCGGGTGAGGCCACCGGGGAGGACGTGAATCTCCTTCGGGCCGCTGAGGATGTAGGGGCGCAGATCGACGTGCCGACCTTCGAGGCGTCCGCCGTCGCCCGCGTCGTCGGGGATGAACGACGGCGAGCGGGAGAGTGGGACGACGGGCTGGGCGATGTAGTCGCGCGGGTTGGCGGCGACGCGGCTGCGGAACTCCGCAATCTCCTCCTCCGTGGCGCTCGGGCCGATCAACATGCCGTAGCCGCCGCTCTCGTTCGCGGCCTTGATGACGAGTTCGTCGGCGTGCTGGAGGATGTACGCGCGCTGTTCCGGGTCGGAGGGGAGATAGGTCGGCACATTGCCGAGGATTGGCTCCTCGTTCAGGTAGTAGCGGATGATCGCGGGGACGTAGTGGTAAATCACCTTATCGTCCGCGACGCCGGTGCCGATCGCATTGGCGAGGGCGACATTCCCCGTCCGCACCGCGCCGAGCAGCCCGGCGACGCCGAGCATACTGTCGGAGCGGAAGGCGAGGGGGTCGAGGAATTCGTCGTCCACGCGGCGATAGATGACATCGACCGGCTCGCGCCCGCGCGTTGTCCGCAGATAGACGCGGTTATCGACGACGAAGAGGTCGCGCCCCTCGACGAGTTCGATGCCCATCTGCTGCGCAAGAAAGGCGTGCTCGAAGTACGCCGAGTTGTAGATGCCGGGGGTGAGCAGCACGACGGTCGGGCCACCCGAACCGCGTATCGCCGGGCGCGGCGAGAGGGCGCGCAGATTCTCGACCAGTTGCCCGCAGTAGTGATCGACCGACCGGACGCCCATCTCGCCGAACCAGTCGGGGATGACGCGGCGCATCGTCGTGCGGTTCGCCAGGACGTACGAGACGCCGCTGGGGCTGCGGAGATTGTCCTCCAGCACGAGATACCGGCCTGTGACGTCGCGGACGAGGTCGCTGCCAACGATGTGGATATAGAGGTCGTGCGGCACGTCGATGCCGACGACCTCGCGGCGGAAGTGCCGCGCCCGCACGACGAGCTGACGCGGCACGACGCGATCCGCGAGAATTTCCTGATCGTGGTAAATGTCGTGAATGAACAGATTGAGCGCCTTGATGCGCTGCTGGAGCCCGGTCTCGATCAGCCGCCACTCGTCCGGCGGGATGAGCCGGGGGATCAGGTCGAAGGGGAAGATGCGCTCGGTGCCGTGCTCGGAGTCGGAGTAGACGGTGAAGGTGATGCCCTGATGCAGGAAGGAGCGGTTCGCGAGGTCGCTCGCATTGCGCAGGTCGTCGGCGCTCAGTTGAACAAGCTGGTTCGCGAGGGCGCGGTAATGCGGGCGCGGCGCGATGCCGCCGGCCGTCGGCGCGAACATCTCGTCGTAGAACCCGCCCGTGTCGTAGCCGCG
>JBBSII010000231.1:0-7010 GCA_038232175.1 Thermomicrobiales bacterium | reverse complement strand
GGGGAGCGCACATCCCGCTCGTGCCCCGCGTCCATGCCGGGGCGGAACTCCCCCAAATCGTCCACATTCGAGCCGTCCACCACCACCGCGTAGCCGCGTTCCCGCGCGATCGGCGTCAGTTTGTCCCACAACTCGCTCTTGCAAAAGTAGCAGCGGTTGACGGGGTTGCTGATGTAATTCGGGTCGTCCATCTCATCGGTGCGAATTTCGTGGTAGGAGATGCCGATGTGCGCGGCGATCTTCGGGCACTCGTTCGCCTCCTCGACCATCAGGGAGGGGGAGATGCCCGTCACCGCCAGCGCCCGCCCGCCAAGGGCGTCGTACGCGGCCTTCGCGACGAGCGTCGAGTCCACCCCGCCGCTGAAGCCGATCAGCACCGAACCCATCGCGCGAAAGAGCGCGAGCAGCCCGTCGTATTTCGCCTGTAATTCCAGTGGGAGATCGCGCAGCGCGGGGGTGAGCGTTTGCATTAGTCCCGTCACTCCTGTCGGTGTGTTGCCGGGTCGTGTCCGAACGAAATGGACGGTAGCACCGGCATTCGGGGCTGTCAAACGGCGAACAAAAGCCGAATGGCTGGAATAGTAAACGAGTAGCGAGGAACGAGGAACGAGGAACGAGGAACGAGACGGAGTACATTCCCCTCGTTCCTCGTTCCTCGCTACTGCGTTAATCGTCCGCGTGCATGAAATGGGTGTAGTCTCCGTGCGCCGCCGGGAGCGGCACGGTCGGCACGTACTGATTGACGAGCGATAGCAGGAGATCCGCGCCGACGGGCTTGAGTTGCGCGGTGACGTGGAGATACGCGCGGCTCAGGATGGCGGTATACGCCACGGGATCATCGAGCATCACGAGCACCGGGCAGGCGGCGATGCGCTCGTCGTGCCGCAGCGCGTCGAGCAGGAATAACCCGTGGTCGCGCTCGCGGACGGAGAAGTCGAGCAGGATCGCGACGGGCTGATGCTCCCGCACCCGCGCGAGCAGCCGGTGGTTGAGGGGATGGGGTGCCGTGCGGATGCCGCGCGGCAGAAGGATGCGGTTGTAGTCGTAGACCAGTTCCCATGTGTCGGTGGCGATCAGGAGCGTCGGTACCAGGCGTCGGTCCATGCCGGAACCCCTTCCACAAGGCGCGACGAGCGAAACGCTCGCGACCGTCGCGCGGCGTGTGGTGCAGCCGGGAAGGGCTGTGCAGAGTTCCTGCGCCCCGTTCCCTCTCAATAAATGCCTACGAGGTTAGCTGACGGATTCGGGCCGGAGAGACGGCCCTACAACGACGGTTCGCCGTTGATTCACCCCAAAGAAGGTGGTTCCCCCGCTCGTACTGGACGACTCGGCGTGAAATGGGCGCTGCACCGATGGATACAGTATCCATCACCGCTATCATAGGGGAGCGAGGGGCAATGAGCAATGAGTAACGAGCAACGAGAATGACCAAACCCCTCGTTACTCGCTACTTCGTTCGCGCAGCGACCACGAAGCCAACGTTCTTCGTGTACTGCTCCGCATGGCGGATGGTGAAGCCGTATCGTTCGAGCAGCCAGCGGAGATCGTCGAGCGCGTAGCGGTTGAACTCCGCGAAACGCTGGAAACAGAAGGCTTCCGGGTCCTCGGGTGGGGCTGCGCCGGGTGATCCGCTCTCCATCGCCTGACGGGCGGTGTTCTTCCAGAAGTCGTAGTAGTCCGCGAGCGAGGAGCGCACCCAGCCGGTGATCACGAAGGCGCCGCCGGGCCGGAGGGCGTCGTGCACCGTCGTCAGGAGATGGCGGGGGTCCGGGAAGAAGTGGATGAAGAAGTGCATCGCGATCACATCGGCGGAGGTGGGTTTGAGCGTGAACTCGGGCGCGCCGACATCCGCGCTGTGCCACCGCGCGTGCTTCAACCCGAGTCCCCGCCCGGCGTCGAGCATCACCGCGTCGCGGTCGTACCCGGCGAGCGAGGCGTCCGGGCGCAGGGCGGCGACATCGCGCAGCCAGAGGCCCGGCCCGCAGGCGAGGTCCACGATGTGCGGCTTCTCCCCCAGAGGCGTGATTGCCTCCTCCGCGATCACCGCGCGGACATGTTCGGGGATGCGGTTCTCGTAGGAGCGGGTCATCTGCTCGCAGAAGCGCGCGGAATCGGGCGGTGGCTGTTGCGGGGTCGCGCTCATCGTGTCGCCTCCGGCGTCTCGCCGCGCACCGCCGCTTTGCGCGCGCCGTCGGTGTTATTCCAGAGCGCACCGCCGAGCGGCTCCTGGAGCGCGCGGAGGAGGGCGGCGCGCTCGGCATCCGTCAAGCGTTCCAGTTGCACCGTACCGTCGAGAACGCGACGCATCGCCACCGCTTCCTGTGTCAGGTCGCGCCAGCCGATCCCCGCCGCGCGGTCGATCAGGAGGGCGCACGCGATCATCCCCTCGTAGCGGGCGGTCGCCGGTTCCTTGTCGCGCACGCCGAGGAAGACCATCGCGACGCGCGTGCCGTCCGGCACATCCGCTGGGTCGCGCGAGAACTGGATGCCCTGCTGCGCCTGCGAGCGGCCGTGCAGCGCGCCCGCGTCGAAGAATGCGTGGTCGCCATCGATGACGACCGCCGTGAGCGTGACGCCCATGAACTCCTCGCCGCCAATCGCGCTCGCGAGGTTCATCCCGAAATGCATCGGCAGGGCGTCGTATCCATGATTCGGCTTCGTGCTGTCCATCGTCTCCGTCCTTCTCGCTGCGCGTCGCCGCGACGCCGAACGTCGCCTGTCGCCCTGAACCCTGATCGCGCGCGAATACTCCCGTGAGCGTACGCCCCGCGACGCGATCCGACAATAGGATAAAAAAACTGGCGGGGCTGGGGAGCCGCCGCCAGTGGGGAAGGGGGAGGAAGGAATAATCGAAGGAATGACGGGCCGAAAGCGGTCGATGGCTCCAGTGTGTGGCAGGAGGGTGCGGCTTCCGTTCGTTCGACCGTCGCCACCATCCGTCCCGATCCCGTCAAGGATCAGTATTGCGCGGGTGAATGAGGGCTGCGTGAAACGATGCTGAAATCCCGCTGAATGTTTCGCGGCGAGCGACTGCGTCGAATCAGCGTGGCCCATCCGGCGGGAGGATGCCGCCGAGGAAGGCGAGCAATTCCTCCTCCGTCCCCGCGATGTATTCCAGCGGCACGGCGAGCATCGGGTTGAGTTTCGCCCCCACGAACGACGCCCGCGCGTCGGTCATCAGGCCGATCAGCCGCTTGGTCGGCATCGCCATCTCCTTGTGGGCATACGCGATGCCGAGTTCGACCGCCGCCCCCTCGTCCGGCACCCGCCCGTCGAGGACGAAGAGCAGGATGTCCGCCGCGAAGACCTGCCGCGCATCGATCTGGAAGATGGCGTCGCGGCGCTCGTCCGGCGTCATCGCGTCGTAGGGCGGCTTGTCCCGCTCCACGCCGTCGCGCTGGGGCAGGAAGACGTCGAAGCCCATTCCCTCTAATCTGTCGGTCAGTCCCACGTTGAAGCGGCGCTCGGCGGCGCTGAAGAGCGGCCCCGCGAAGTAGATCAGCATCCCGCTCGCCGCCCCGGGATGCCGCATGAGAAGATACGGAGATGTTGCACGTCGGTCGTCATCATCGCTCCAGTCGCTCCTTCCATCTGTGGCTCTTCGCTATGCTCGCGTCGCCCCGCTGTGCTCGCGCAGGAATGAGAGGACGCGCTCCCGCGTCCCCGACACATTCTCCGGTGCGCGGCAGTCCGGTTCCAGGCACGTCGCCTGCGGCGCCTCGGCGCAGATGCGCTCCGCGATCGCGGTCGGGTGAAACTCGTCGGTGCCGGGGAGGATGAGCAGTGGCACCGGGCATTCGCGGACGAACGACTCCTCCACGCTCATGAACGCGCCATGCGCGCCCCACATCTGGTCGTCGTATGCCCGGACGATGCGCGCGTACTCGCCCGGATCGAGCGCGAGTACTTCCTCGCGGAACGCCGGGTCGGCGGCAATCCGCGCGGCGAAGGGACCGCCCGCGTTGTTCCGCACGAAGAGCGGGTTCTCCACTGCCGACTCTACCACCGCGCGCATCCCGCCGCTCTCGCTCGTGGCAATCGTCGGCTCGAACATCTTGAAGAAGGTGGCGCGGGTGTTGACGCCATCGAACAAGCCGACGGGATCCTGCCCCACGGCGGCGACGACGCGGTCGGGCGCCTCCTGAATGAAGCGCAGCACGTACGCCACGCCGATGCAGCCGCCCCACAGCAGGGTGCGCTCGATACCCACCGCGTCGAGGACGGCGAGTTGGTCAGTGACGTGGTCCTCCCAGGTGGGGGCGGTGAGGGGCGCAGGGGAATGCCCGGCGTTGCGCTGGTCCATGCCGATGACCATGAACTCGTCCGCGAAATCGAAGGGATTGACGGCGCTCGATGCCCAGAATCTGATCTGGCTGCTGATGCCGCCGGGAGCGAAGAGCAGGAGCGGAAATCCCTGTCCGTGGACCTCGTAGTAGATGCGGGCCCCATCGGGACGGTCGACGTGTGGCATGGGATTCCTCCTCCGTCATGGCGTTGCGGCGTCCACAATCGGGTGCAGTATAGCAGGGCGTCGGGAAGCGCCCGCTCACACGGTCGCCGCGTATGGTGAATCAGGTGATGCGAGTACCCGTCCGGGGATCGCGAACATGCCATCCCACGACCACGGTGGCCAACATCCCCAGTGCAGCGGCGAGGGCGAACACCGCCCCGTAGCCATACTGGTCCGCGACGGTCGCCGCCAGCACCGGCGCGCCGAAGGCGAACGGGGCCTGCGCCAGCATCGCCACCCCGATGTAGGTAGGCCGCTGCCCCGGCGGCGCGAAATCGACGATGAAGGTCAGCGAGGCGAGTTGCAGCGCGCTGCTACCGAGGCCCACTAGCGCGAAGACGGCACAGTAACCGGGCGCCCCCACCCAGGACTGCCGTGCCACGAGGGCAACGAGGGCCGCACCGCCGGTGCAGGCCGCTCCCGCGACGACGACAAGCCGGTGGCCCCGGTGATCGCCCACATATCCCCAGAGCACACTTCCCGCCGTCGAGGCGACCAGCAGGAGGACCGCGAACAGGCTTGCACCGGCGTCGCTCAGGCCAAGGGCGCGCTTGGCGTCCACGACGTAGAAGGCGGCGGCCGCCCCGGCGCACGTCGCGAGCGCGATGGCGAGCAGGTACGCGCGCAGGTTGCCGTCCGCCCGCACGAGCGCGGGGAAACGCCGCCAGGATGCCGACGCGGTTGGGTGCGACGACCGAGGGGGCGCGGAGTCGGTCAGCGGCTCGCGCCCGAGGCAGATGAACACGAACGAGACGGCGAGGCAGGCGAAGGTGCAGGCGAAGCAGAGCGCGCCGCCTGCAGACCAGCCGAAACGACCGAGCAGTGAGGCCGCGCCCGCGCTCCCCGCCACGCCGAGCAGCCCACCGAGGGCGGACGACAGGCCGAAGAACCGGCCACGCCAGTTCGGGGGAAACATTCGCGAGATCAGGTCGAGCCATGCGGGCGTCGCCACACCCGCTGCGAGTGTCGAGATGGCGATCATCGCGAACAGGAGCCACAGGAGCGCGGTCGGTCGCGTCGTGGCGAGCAGCGGGGTGGCGACGGCGAGGGCGAGGTAGGGCAGGCGCTCGACGATGGTCCACGCGACAACGAATGGCTTCTTGCGCGGCAGCCGCTCGGTGAGTCCGGCGACGAAGAGGGGCGGCAGGAGGTTGGCAGCGCGGAGGGCGGGGATCGCGCCGAGCGCGAGGTTGGAGCTGGAGAGGTGGTGGACGAAGAGGGGCAGGATGCCGTAGACCGAGGCGAAGTTGATGCCCAGGACGAAGAGCGTGAGATCGAGGCCCATCACCACGAAGTTCCGGCGGAGGGCGCGCGGCGGCAGCAGGGCGCTCACACGCCGCCTCCCATCCGTCCGCCCGATGCATAGCTCGCAATCGCCCTGTCCGTTCTTTCCATCCTCCCAGCCACTCTCACGGATACTCTTTCCATCAGCGGAGCACGATGCAGAGCATACCAACCGTGAGCAACGCCGTGCTGCACCACATCCGTCGCGTCGCGCGGTGCTGCGTCCCGAGAAGCAACGGCACCAGCAGCAGCGTGAACCACGGCGATGTGTTTCGCAACGTGACCGCCACCGGAACCGACGCCCGCTGGAGCGCGACGTTGAGGAAGAAAGTCCCCGCCGCCGCCGCCAGCCCCGACCGCCAGAGGTCGCGCGCCGCTGGCGAGCGCAACGCGCGTAGCCCGCCCCGCTCCCCGCGCAGCGCGATAATGGCGCCGATCACGACGATCCCCGCGATCCCCTCCGCCGCCGCCGCCACGATGGCGGAGGGAACCAGCGTTAGCCCCGCCTTCCGCACAACGCTGCCCACGGTGAAGGCGAGCGACGTCAGTACCGCGAACGCAAGCCCTTGTGCCCGTTGGGGTCGTTGCCCCGTAGCGGACCTCCCACCCGGCCGACCCTGGAGGAGCAGGAGGGCGGCGACGAGCAGCGCAATGCCGAGGAGGGCGCGGGCGGGGACGCGCTCGCGCAGGAAAACTGCCGCGATGACGAAGGCGAAGAAGGGGTCGAGCAGCCGGATCGCCGTCGTCTCGGCCGCGCCAAGCCGCTGCGTGGCCTGCGTGGCGAGGCCGGTGCCAACCACGGTGGTGAGCACACCCGCGAGAAGAAACCACGCCAGCCCGCGCAGGTGGAGGGGCGGTAGGTCCCCGTGCCAGGCGAGGAGAAGCGCGGGGGGCACGAAGCAGGCGACCTCGGCGGCGGCGAGGGTGAGGAGCGCGAGGCGGGCGGGCGCACCTGCGGTGAGACCACGCTGAAGGAAGATGTTCCACAGGGCGAAGGAGAAGGCGGCGCTCAGCGCGGCCAGGACGCCGGTCAATGTGCTCGTATCGCCCACGGTGAAGCATCCTCACGCACATCGCCCGCCGCTACTGGACCGGCGGAGAGTGTACACGAACCGCGCATTGGTGGGAATCGAATTTCGCTCCGGGATGGGGCGTATGCGTTCCGATGCATACCGTGGCGCAACACAAAATTAGTCATGTGATGCGCCTACTTGTT
>JBBSII010000230.1:0-7027 GCA_038232175.1 Thermomicrobiales bacterium | reverse complement strand
GACGCGGATTCTCGCGGCCGTGCCCATCGTGCCCGTGGCAGAAGCGGAACGACCGCTGGCGGCACGCTGGGCGACCTGGCTCGGACACGAACCGCGCGATCCTTTGCCGCCGCTGCGAATGATTCTCGTCTGGGACAATCTCGCCGGACACCTGAGTTGGGCGATCGTGCGCTGGCTGTTCCAGCACGGGGTGATGCCGTTGTATACACCGCTTAGTGGCAGTTGGCTGAACATGGCGGAATCGCTCCAACGGATCATCAGTCGGCGCGCCTTGACGGGGCAGTATCCTCAGTCACCGGAGGAAATTATCCTGTGGTTGGAGGAGACGGTGGCGGGGTGGAATGCCGCGCCGACACCATTTGTCTGGGGCGGAAAGCGGCACGCGCGACGGGAACGGGCCCGCCAGCGGCGGATCGGTGGCTCCGCAACCTATCTGCCAGAGCATCAGTTATTTGCGGCATGACCCACTAGCGAATCCGGTTGCCTGATTAGATCAAGCCGTTGTTGCACGCACAAAGGGCGGGATGGTATACTCCGCCATCGCCGCGCGAGCGGCGCCCCAAACATGCGCCGATGGAGACAACTGTGGGGACGGTCCGGGGCACGGGCAACCGTACGCCGGAAAAGTCGGTGCATACGCGGGGGAGGGAACGGTCGTAGGGTCAGCCGCCGTTGGGCTGCCCATCGCCCCGACACGGGGAGGTAAACCAGCATGGCAGTTGCGAAGGCACCGGGGAAGACCAGGAAAGGGTCGTGGAACGGAGAAGGGCCCCTTCTGAACGTTGAGAATCTCCGGACGCAGTTCTTCACGCAGGATGGCGTCGTCAAGGCCGTCGATGGTGTCTCGTTTTACCTCAATCCCGGTGAAACGCTCGGCATCGTCGGCGAGTCCGGCTGCGGCAAGTCCATCACGGCGCTCTCCCTGATGCGTCTGATCCCCACGCCCCCCGGCAAGATCACCGAGGGCAAAATCGTCTTCCAGGGCGACGACATCATCGAGATGAGCGACGAGGAAGTGCGGAGCGTCCGCGGCAACCGCATCGCGATGATTTTCCAAGACCCGATGACCTCATTAAACCCCGTGCTCACCGTGAACCGCCAGATCAGCGAGGCGGTGATGCTCCACCTCGGCATGTCGAAGGCGGAGGCGCGGGAGCGGTCGGTCGAACTCCTGAAGATGGTCGGCATCCCGAACGCCGAGGAGCGCGTGAACCAGTACCCGCACCAGTTCTCCGGCGGTATGCGGCAGCGCGTGATGATCGCGATGGCGCTCTCCTGCAACCCGGACCTCATCATCGCGGACGAGCCGACGACCGCGCTCGATGTGACGATTCAGGCGCAAATCCTCGAACTGCTGAAGAAGATTCAGGTCGATCGCGGCACCGGCCTCATCATGATCACGCACGACCTCGGCGTCGTCGCGGGGATGACGGACCGCGTGAACGTGATGTACGCCGGGCACATCGTGGAGACGGCGGAGACGGACGAACTGTTCGCCAACCCACGCCACCCGTACACGCTCGGCCTTCTGAACTCGATCCCGCGCCTCGATGATCTGGAGAAGGGCCGGTTGAAGCCGATCCGTGGCCTCCCGCCGGACCTGATCGACCTGCCGAACATGTGCCCCTTCGCGCCCCGGTGCGATTACGCCGAGGAGCAGTGTTTCCAGCAGAATCCGCTGCTGCGCGAGGTCACCACCGGGCACCAGATCGCGTGCTGGTTCAACATTGTCAATGGGGAGAAGGTGTCATAATGGCGGATCAGATGGCCTCCTCGACGGAGGTGAAGGCAACATCGAACGGCAAGACCGCCCTCGGTGAGACACTGCTCGAAGTCAACGACCTCGTGATGCACTTCCCGCTCACGCGGGGCATCATCGTGCAGCGCAAAGTCGGTGCGGTGCAGGCGGTGGACGGCGTCTCCTTCTCGGTCAAGAAGGGCGAGACGCTCGGCCTCGTCGGCGAGTCCGGCTGCGGCAAGAGCACGACGGGCCGCGCCATCCTCCAGCTCTACAAGCCGACCGCCGGCGAGGTGAAGTTCGAGGGCACGGACCTGACGAAGCTTGACGCGGGCAACATGCGCAAGATGCGCCGTCACCTGCAGATGATCTTCCAGGACCCGTACGCCTCCCTGAATCCCCGCATGACGGTTGGTTCGATCATCGCGGAACCGATGCAGATTCACAACCTCGTCGATCGCGGCCACCGCAACCAGCGTGTGCAGGAACTGCTCGAAACCGTGGGCCTCAACCCCTACTTCGCGAACCGCTACCCGCACGAGTTCTCCGGCGGCCAGCGGCAGCGCATCGGCGTCGCCCGCGCGCTCGCGGCGAACCCGCAGTTTATCGTCGCGGACGAGCCGGTCTCCGCGCTCGACGTGTCGATCCAGGCGCAGATCGTCAACCTGCTGGAAGACTTGCAAGAGCAGTTCAACCTGACATACCTCTTCATCGCGCACGACCTCTCGGTGGTGAAGCATATCTCCGACCGCGTCGCCGTGATGTACCTCGGCAAGATCGTCGAACTCGCCTCGCGCGACGCGATCTACGAGGAGCCGCTGCACCCGTACACGAAGGCGCTCCTCTCCGCCGTGCCGATCCCGGACCCGGCGATCGAGAAGAAGCGCGAGCGCATCATCCTCACGGGTGACGTGCCCAGCCCGATCAATCCGCCGAGCGGCTGCCACTTCCACACCCGCTGCCAGTACGCCATTAAGGGCGTCTGCGACGTGGTGGAACCGCCCTTCGAGGACAAGGGCAGCAACCATTTCGTCGCCTGCCACCTCTATACGCCGGAAAACATTAATCGCGAGATTCTGCCGACCGCGTCCGTGGGGGATTAGCGTAGGATTCCATTCCTTACCCTGCTCCCCTCCCATCGCCGTGAAGAACTCAGTATGTCGAGGCTGGGGGCGATGGAGAGGGGAGCAGGGCACGAGAAACGACACACAGAGAAAGGGCGTGACCGATTGAGCGCCCTTTCTCTCTTTTCCCCTCCCCACGCGCCCAATCGCTGCGATGGTACAATACGCATAGGTGCCTGTCTGGCGCCGTTCGTGCCATGCAAGACACACCATCAGGGAACGGGAGCCGCAGGAGTGTTTGGTCGCAGCGATGTCAACCCGCAGCAGTTTATCTCCATCATCATCTCGTTCGTCATCAGCATCACGATCCACGAGTTCGCGCACGCCTACACCGCGACGGTCCTCGGCGACCCGACCCCGCGCGAGCAGGGGCGAGTGACGCTGAACCCCATCGCGCATCTCGACCCGATTGGCTTCCTCTTCCTCATCTTCATCGCGCTGACGGGCTTCGGCATCGGTTGGGGTCGCCCTGTCGCCTTCAACCCGTACCGCATCCGGTGGGGCAAGCGCGGCGTCTCGCTTGTCGCGGCGGCGGGGCCGATCTCCAACGTGATCCTCGCGCTCGTGCTCGCAGTGCCGCAGCGGCTCTTTTCGAGCGGCTTCAGCAGCCTGCCCCCGAACGCGCAGACCTTCGTAAACACCCTCATCACACTGAATATCGCGCTTGCAGCCTTCAACCTCGTGCCACTGCCGCCGCTCGACGGCCTGAAGATCATCACCGGACTCCTGCCGGACTTCTGGACGCCCGTGCTCGCGCGGCTCGACCAGTACGGCTTCCTGATCCTGTTCATTGTGATCTTCTTCCAGCCACGGATCATCACGAATATCAGCGCGCCAGTCTTTCAGGTGCTGACCCGCGTGATCGAGGGGACGGCGGGTGTCTTCGGGAACTTCTGACGCGGGGGAAGCCCTACCCCCCGGCCTCTTCCCCATGGGGGAAGGGGTGTCTCAAGCCGAACATCGTGCCTTATCCTTGCCCTCTGAACGTATCCCAACAGCGCCCCCTTCCCCCATGGGGAAGGGGGTTAGGGGGGTAGGGCGCGTCCGCTACCGCACCACCCAGGGCGTCCGCGCCCTCCTGTCACCGCTCACGCCGCTCGATAGCCGCGCGTGGGATAGTGTGCTCGCGATCCTGCCGCTTCCCGCCGCGATGGCATTCCGCGCGCTCCCGAAGGCCGATCAGCGACACGCACTGCGGGTCTATGGGCAACTGTGCGTGAACGGGGAAACGGATGTGGACCTGCTCGCAGCGGCGTTGCTGCATGATGTCGGCAAGCGACCTGGCGTCGGCATCACGCAGCGGACGGCGCGCGTGCTCCTCGCCCGCTGGCCGCGCGTGCTGGTGTGGACAGCGGCGAACGGCCGACTACTCCCGCGCTGGCGGAGCGGCATGGCTCGCCTGCTCAATCATGCCGCCCTCGGCGCAGACATCGCGGATTCATGGGGCTGCACACCTGCAACGGTCGCTATCATCCGTGCCTCGCACGACCCCGATGCGCATGCACCTGTGCGGCGGTTGCAGAGTGCGGACGATGCCTCCTGATTCCCCGGCTCCCTTCCTGAAAAGACAAGGAAAGGTGTCGAGAATTCGATACGTATCGTGCCTGATCAGAGCGTCGGCGTCTCCGCCAGCACGTCGAGCAGACCCTGCATGTAGCCGATGGCGTACGCCCGCCCGCGATGGCCGTAGTCAGTGTCATCGACCATGAATGGCACGTGGTCATCGAGCAGGAAGCCGGTGAAGCCGACGCGCTTGAGGGCGCGCATCACCCGCGCGGCGTTGAAATTCCCCTCACCGATGAAGCATTCCGCGAATTTGGGCACCATCCCCTGCACGTCGCGGAAGTGGACATAGAGGATTTTACCGCGCGGGCCGAAGTAGTCGATTGCCTCCATCACGGCAGGCTCACCGCCCATCTCGGACCAGCAGCCGAGGCAGAGGTCGAGGCCCCACGCATCGCTGTCCGCGATCGCCATCGCCCGCTTGAAGCCGTCGAAGTTGCGGAACAACCGCGCGATGCCGCCGAGGGATTCCACGGGCGGGTCGTCGGGGTGGAGCGCGAGTTTGACGCCCGCCTCCTCCGCGACGGGGATCAGCGCCCTGATGAAGTATTCGTAGTTCGCCCACATCTCGGCTTCGCTGCGCTGATACACCGCTGCCGGGACGACGCCGCGCGTGTCGAACGGGTCGTCGCTGCCGGAGCGGTCGGTGCGCGCGACGAGCATCTCTCCCCGCCGCTCCTCCACCGTCGCCATGTCGAACGACGTGACGAGCGCGCCCCCACGCCCAACCGGCGAGCGCGCCGTGCGCCAGACGGAGTTCGGCATGAAGTGGTAGCCGAGGATCGGCACACCCGCGCGCCCGACATTGCGGATCGTAGCGCGGAAATGCTCGATCTGCTCGTCCCGACCGGAAAGGCCGAGCATTACCTTGTCGTAGAAATCGAGGTGGACATTCTCAATTGCTTCGAGGCGCAGGCCGTGCGCCTCACATCGCTCGCGCATCGCGCGGATATCCTCATACTCCCAGCGGTGCACGCCGGGGAGGGCCGGAGTATTGACTTGCATCCCGGAGACGCCGAGTTGCCGCGCGAACGTGAGAATTTCGTCCGTCAGTTGGCTCACCTGTCCGACCGCGACACGCATCCCTTCCATGGTATGCCCCCCTACAACAGCGACGTGAGAACGGAACATTTGAAAGGAGAGATCAGGGACTTAACACAGAGCGCGCGGAGCACACAGAGAGACTCTTCTTTTCTTTTTTCCTCTGTGCTCTCTATGCCCTCTGCGTGCTCTGTGTTAAATCCCTCTCACGCCTGCCCCACGCTCCCCGGATAGTCACGCTCCTCGCCCTCTGGTTCGTCCTCCGTGAAGACGAGGTGTCGCCGCGCGTCCTGCGCGACATCCTCCGCATCGAGCCAGTTCATCGCGGAGTCTTCCGCCGACTCGACAAGGTTCACCTCCGGGTCGGCGGCGATCCACTCCGGCGTGAATGAGCACAATAACTCCGCCCACGGCAGGATGAAGACGCTCCCGTCCGAGTCGATGGTCTCCGCCATGTTGAAGAGATAGACGAGATACTGCGCGGGGAACGCGGACGATGGCCGCTCGTACACCGAGACGAAGAAGATACCGTCCTCATTCTCGTAGGTCGATTGGGAAACGGATGCCTCGCCCGGCGCCTCAGTGAAGACAAACGCCGGACGTGCTGATTCCTGCTGCATTATGAAGTCCTCCCAGTGAGAAAAAAGGCCGACGAACGATCAGGCGCGGGTAATGTCACCGCATCGGCAGCCGCTCGAAATCCGCGTGCTCAACGCGCGGAGGCGGCGGGACGAAGACCGGCAGCCGGAACACGCGCGGCGGGAAGGCGAAGATGAGCCACCCGACGCCCATCAGCGCGATACCCCCCCACGCGATGGTGGGCGAGAGGTCTACGACACGCCCAACCAGAAGAAGATAGGCGATGGGCGAGCGGGGCGCGACCGCGCTCCAGTGTGTCAGCAGGAGCGGCGCGACGAGCGCGGGATACGCCAGCCACGTCAGCAGCATGGCCCCGATCAGGCGCGGCATGGCGAACGCGACGGTATTCGCGCGGTGCGCGAGCGCGCCGAGCAGCGCGGGCAGGCCGCAGAGCCAGATGTTCGCCCAGAAGACGAAGCCGCGCCGCAGGGGCCACGCACCGAAGTTCCAGTCTGTCTCGGTGTGCGTGTCCGGCGTGGACCAAACAACGAGCGGGAAGCCAATCACCGTCCGCTCCGGCACCGCCCGCACAACCGTCTCCCCGCCGATCACGCCGGGGTCATGCGCCGGTTCCGTGCGCGGCACGCAGCAACCGAGCACGGCGATGAACAGGCCCACGAGAAAGGTCGCCTGGAGCGCATTTCCCTGTGCCCAGCGATACGTCGCGCTGGCCCATCGCAAGACCCGACTACCCATCCAACCCCTTCAGTACCGGCATTGATCGCTCGCGCATTGGCAGTGTACCGGACGGCTCCGCGATGCACAAACGAGCAACGAGGAGAGGGTGCGCGTCAAAGATAGGCAGCCGCTGGTAGCGTGCGCGTCTCGACGGGCAGGCAACGATGCGCAGGAGGAAGACGATCAGTGAAACGGCGCAGTATCCCGCCGGGGCGACGCGCACCACCGACGGACACACGGCACG
>JBBSII010000229.1:0-7043 GCA_038232175.1 Thermomicrobiales bacterium | reverse complement strand
GGATGGACAACACGGTGGGCTTCGGCGGGGAGCGGCTGCCCCTGCTGCCGGGGCCGCACCGCCGGTGATGGGCGCGCGCGGTCGCACGGGTCAGCACGGCGAAACCGGGGACGCATCATCTATGGAAACGGGGCTACCAACAGCGACAGGACAGAATCACTGGACAGCAACACGTTCGCGACGCGATCATTCGTTGAATCCGGCACGTTCCCGGTGAAGGGGTTGACAGGAACGGAGTCTAATGATATTCCATCTCGATAGCGGTATTTGAGATGCGATCTCAACACACGATAGAGGATGACATGCCACAGTACCGAGAAGCGCATCGTCCCATGCACCGTCGCGTGATCCTCCGTGGCCTTGCCGGAACAGTGGGTGCGGGCACCCTCGCCGCCTGTGGTGGTGCACGCACGCGCGATACGCCAGCGTCTGCGACGACGAACGCGCCTGTGCCAACCGTTCCTCCCGGCAAGCAGGTGATCGTCGCGGTGACGACGACGCAATTGCAGGATTTCGTGCGGAACGTCGGCGGGGATCAGGTAACCGTCCTCGGTATCCTCAAGCCGAATGTCGATCCGCACGACTACGAGCCGACGGTGGACGACGCGAGCGCGATCGCGAAGGCGGACATGATCGTCGTGCACGGCGCGGGCCTCGATGCGTGGATGGACAAGACGGTTCGGACGGCGAACACGAAAGCGCCCGTCGTGACGGCGACCGCCGCCATTACGCTGCTGAAGGGCGACAAGAACGAGCCGGAGGGCGACCCGCACGCCTGGTTCGACCCGACGCTGGCCAAGACGATGGCACGCGCCATCGCGAACGGGCTGGCGACGGTCGATCCGACAAATGCAGGCGTGTATCAGCAGAATGCGATGGCGTACGGCGCGCAACTCGATCAACTTGATGGGCACCTGAAGGGCATCTTCGATCAAGTGCCGAAGGAGCAACGCAAACTCGTCACCAATCACGATGCCTTCCGCTATCTCGCCCGTCGCTACGACCTGACGATTGTCGGCGCGGTGATCCCGAGTCTTTCCGACAGCGCGGAGCCTTCCCCCAGGCAGATCAACGATCTGATCGACACGATTAGGAAGGAGAAGGTGAAGGCGATCTTCGCGGAGTCGTCCGCGAATCCGAAGGTGGCGCAGCAAGTGGCGAAGGAGACCGGCGTGAAAATCGTTGACACGCTCTACGCCGACACGCTCGGGGAACCGGGGAGCGCGGCGGATACCTACCTGAAGATGATGGTCTACGACGCGAAGGCCATCGCGGGCGCGCTGCAATGAGGGGTGAGTCGGCGGCCCTAACTCCCCATACTGCCCAGGGGGCACCCGCTTGCCCGCAGGGGAAGGGGGAGCAAGATGAGACGGTGGTGGATGTGCGGGATGTCACGGTGGCGTATCATCGCGCCGTTGCGATCGAGGGCGTCAGCGTCGCATTCCCGGCGCGCGCGGTGACGGGGATCATCGGGCCGAACGGCGCGGGGAAGACGACACTCCTGCACACGATCATGGGGATGCAGCCGCACCAGCGCGGCGACGTGGCGCTCTTCGGCACGGCGATCCGCCACGCGCGACGCCGGGTCGCGTACGTGCCGCAACGGGAATCGGTGGACTGGCAGTTTCCCGTCACGGTGCACGATGTCGTGCTGATGGGCCGGTACCCGACGATCCGCTTCGGCGGCAGGCCGTCTTCGGAAGACAAGCATATCGCGGCGGAGTCGCTCGACAAGGTCGGGATGGCGGCGTTCGCGGAGCGGCAGATCGGCACGCTCTCCGGCGGGCAGCAGCAGCGTGTCTTCATCGCCCGCGCCCTCGCACAGCGGGCGGAATTATTGATCCTCGACGAGCCGTTCGCCGGGATTGACGCGGCATCGCAGGAGACGATCTTCCACCTGCTCGGCGCGTTCCGGGACGCGGGCAACAGCGTCATCCTCTCCACGCACGACCTGACAAGCATCCGCAGCCACTGCGACTACGTTCTCTGCCTCAACCGGCGCGTGGTGGCGTTCGGCCCCGCCGCGACGACGTTTCGCCTCGACGTGCTGGAGCGCACCTACGGCGGTCGGCTGTTCCACCTGCACGGGGACGAGGCGGTGATGCTTCCGTGATCGCATTCGCCAGCCTCTGGGGCGAGTATGCCTCCGTCGTGCACAAACAGTTCTTCCAGCACGCGCTCGTCGCGTCGATGCTGATCGGCATCCTCTGCGGCGTCGTCGGGACGTACGTCGTGCTGCGCGGCTATGCGTTTCTTGGGGACGCACTGGCGCACGCGACCTTCCCCGGCGTGGCGGTCGCGTACCTCCTGGGTACGAGCATCCTCGGCGGCGCGCTCGTCGCGGGGCTGGTGACGGCGTTCCTGATCGGCGGCGTCTCGCGGAGCAGGCGCGTCAGCAACGACTCGGCGATCGGCGTCCTGTTCGCGGGGGCGTTCGCGCTTGGGGTGATGCTGATTAGCCGCATCCGCTCGTACCGCAAGGATCTCTCGTCGCTCCTCTTCGGCAACGTGCTCGGCGTCTCGACGGCGGACCTCATCATCATCTGCGCGATGGGCGCACTCATCCTCGCGCTCGTGCTCGTCTTCTATCGCGCGCTGCTGCTCGCGGCATTCGACCCGATCTACTCCGCCTCGCTCGGCTACCCGACGTGGCTGCTCGACTTCCTCCTGCTCGGCGTGCTGACGCTGACGATTGTCGTCTGCTTGCAGGTGGTGGGGAACGTGCTCGTCGTGGCGACGATCCTCACGCCGAGTGCGGCGGCGCGGCTGCTGACGGATCGCGTCCCCGCGATGATGGCGCTGGGCGCGTGCATCGGCGCGCTCTCCGCCGTGCTCGGCTTGTTCATCTCGTACCCCGCCGAACTCGCGCCGGGCGCGACCATCGTCATCGTCGCCACCGCGATCTTCTTCCTCGCGCTGCTCTTCTCGCCCCGGCAGGGCTACCTCACGACGTGGCTCGTGCAGCGGCGGGGAAGGCCCTAAACTCCCCCTACCGCCTGTATCGGATCGCTCTCCTCCCGTTTCAGGAGGGGTCGGGGGTGAGCAATCCTGATACACTGTACCCAATACGCATCGTCTGCACCTGCACGACGAGAGGAGGGTTTCGATGAGTGTTACACTTGCGATGGGCGCAGCCAACCGGGAGGAAATTCTCCGGCTGCTGCGGGAGGAGGGGTACCGAATTACCCAGCCGCGCGTCGCGATTGTCGACGCAATCCTCGACACGCCGGGCGGGTTCACCGCCGATTGGTTGTACGACCGGCTGCGTGATGTGGCGGGGATTGGCCGCGCGACGGTCTTCCGCACGGTGGACACGCTCGCCCACCTCGGCTATCTGCGCCGCCTCCACGGCGAGGATCATTGCAGCAGCTACATCCGCACGACGCCGGGGCACCATCACCATCTGATCTGCACCAACTGCCGCTGTGTCGTTGAGTTCGACGGCTGCACCGTCGAGGCGCTCGCCAGCGAACTGGGCGCGCGGACGCAGTTTCGCATCGAAGGGCACTGGCTGGAGTTGTTCGGCCTCTGCCCCGATTGTCAGGCGCGGGCGGCATAGCGCGGCAGCGGCGCGCCCATCGCCGCATCGCAAATCGCAAATGGCAAAGATCAGGAAAGAGAAGGAGTTATTCTATGGCGGAACAATCGACCCCCCTCCCCCCACGGATGCAGAAGATCGTGGAGATGTTCCGGCAGGCCGAGGGGCGGGACAAGCTCGAACTCCTGCTCGACTATTCAGCCTCCATGCCGAAGGTGCCGAAGACGTTCACGGGCAATCGTGATGATCTCGAAGCGGTGCACGAATGCACGACGCCGCTCTTCGTCTACGCCGAGCGCAACGAGGACGGCAAGATGCTGTACGGCTTCGACGTGCCGGAGGTCTCGCCCACCGTGCGCGGGTTCGCCGCGATCCTCGGCCTGGGGCTGAAGGACGCGACGCCGGAGGAAGTGCTCCAGACGCCGGGGGACCTCTTCTTTCAGATGGGGCTGCACAAGGTGCTGACGCCGCAGCGGCTCAACGGGAGCGCGGCGCTCCTCGGCCACATGAAGAGGCTCGCCGTGCGCGAGATGCAGCCCGAGGGGGCGACCTAACCCCCCGGCCCCCTTCCCACGCCGAGGAACGGAAGGTGGCCGGGGGTTAGGATTTCGGCAGGAACTGCGTCGTGAATGCCTTCGTCGGGTCGAAAGGCTTGGCGAGCAATTTCTGCTCGGTCATGAAAGTGGCGAAGTTCTGCCAGACTTCGGGCTTCTGGTCGCCCCAGCGCGGCGCGTCCGCCTTGTACTGCTTCGCGAGGTACTGCTGGCTCTGCTGGATCAACTCTTTGCTCGTCTCGGGCGTCGCCTTCGCGAGGATGTCGCCGACGCCTTTAGGATCCGCGATGGCGTCGTTGTATCCCTTGGAGACGGCGGCGAGAAACTTCCCCACCACGCCCGGACTCTTCGCGATGATCTCCTCACCCGCGATGTAGATCGGCGTGTAGTAGTCGGGCACGACCTTCGTGTAGTTCGTGAGTGGCAGGTAATAGAGGTCCAGCCCGCGTAGTTTGCCGTCGATCACCTCCCAGCCCTCGAAGACCCACGCGAAATCGACCTGCCCCTTCTGCGCGAGGGTGAGGAAATCCGCGTCGCCCGTCTCGACGAACTCGACCTTGCCGACATCGCCACCGTCCGACTGCATCAACCTGCCGATCAGCGCCTTCTCCGTGGCCGAGCCGAACGAGGCGTAGCGCTTGCCCTCGAAATCCTTCGGGCGGGCGATGTTCGCCTTCTTGAGCGAGGAGAAGCCGCTGGTGTTGTGCTGGATGATCGGCGCGATGGAGACGATTGGGATGCCCTCGGAGCGGGCTTTGGCAAGCGATTCCGAGGATGAGATGCCGAACTGGACCTTGCCGTTGCCGACGATCTGCTCCAGGCTGCCCCCCTCGGCAAGCGGCAGGATTTCCGCGTCCAGCCCCACCTCCTTGAAGTATCCCTTCGCCTGCGCGACGTAGAGGCCGGTGTGGTTCGTGTTCGGTACCCAATCGAGCATCACGGTGATCTTCTGCGTGCCGCCGGTCGTTGTGGCGACTACTGCGGATGAGGCCGAAGTCGTGGAGGCTGCGGCGGCGCGGGTTTGCGCCGGATTGACCGTCGCAGGGGCGGTATCATTGATGGCGGTTGGAGTTGGCTTGTTATTCCCTGCAGCCACACTGCTCGCCGCGCCCGTGGCGCTGGCGGTCGCGCCACCACTCGTCGTCGCCGTCGCCGGTGCGACAGTGCCGCCCGCTGACCCTGGGGTGTCAGTCGCCTTGCTCCCGCCGCAGGCGGCGAGGATGGCCGTCAGCGTCGCGCCACTCGCGACCGCGAGAAAGCGGCGACGGTTCAGTCGGGCAGGATCAAGCGCAAGCTTCCGGTCAGTCATTCGGAATACTCCTTTCGCGTGGCAACGTACCACGGCATTAGCCAACGAGCGGCGAGATCGATCACGAGGAAGAGCGCGAGCGTGAGCAGCATGACGATGAAGACGGCGGCGAAGACCTTGTCCGGCGCGAAGGACTTCTGCGCGCGGATCATCGAGACGCCAAGCCCCTTACTCCCCCCCAGCCACTCGCTGACGACCGCGCCCGTCACCGCGTACGTCGCGGCGATCTTCACGCCGGAGAAGATGCTCGGCAGGGCAGCGGGGATGCGGGCGACGTGCAGGAGTTGCCAGCGGCTCGCGCCCATCGCGCGCAGCAGGTTGAGCATCTCCGGCTCGGCGGCACGCAGCCCATCCACCGTGCTGACGACGATCGGGAAGAAGCAGTAGAGCACGATGATGATGACCTTCGGCAGTAGGCCGAAACCGTAATGGATGATGAGGAGCGGCGCGATGGCGATGATCGGGATCGTCTGCGAGCCGATCAGCAGCGGGTAGATCGCGCGCCGGAGCAGGGGTGTCGCATCAACGACGAAAGCGAAGAACAGCCCCGTCAGCACCGCGACGGCGAACCCGACCGCCGTCTCCTGCGCCGTGCGCCAGGTGTTGTCCGCATAGAAGGCGCCCTGGCCCCGGAAGGCGTTGAGGATGAGCGAGGGCGCGGGGAGTTCGTGCGGGTCTACACGGAAGAGCCGCACCCACATCTCCCAAACAATCACGAGGCCGATCAGCACCGCGAGTGGCAGGCCGTGGCGCCGGACCCCTGCCCCCGGCCCCCTCTCCGTTCCGGGGAGGGGGAGACGGGACACGGGAGTACCACGTACACGGACCTTCGTGCTCCCTTCCGCGTGTCGGGGGAGGGCTGGGGAGGGGGGTTGCCCGTTCACCGACCATGCCCCGGCGCATCGGCGCGGAACCCGGCGCGGTACTTGCCGATCTTCTCGTCGAACGAGACGCCGCCGCGCTTCCAGTCCACCTTGATGACGGTGATAACGCGCTCCGCGCCCGCCGCCATGCACGCCTCCTGCGCGGCCTTGACGATGCCCATCAGGTGATCGTACTCGCCCTCCATCGTCGTCTCCATCGCCCCGACCTCGTGCGGGACGCCGCTCGCCTGCACGACGCCGACGGCGCGATCCACCACGTCGTAGATATCCATCCCCTCCGCGCGCGGCAATACCTGGAAACTGACGAGAACGGTGTCCATGATTACCTACCCCCTGCCCCCTCCCCACAGGGGAAGGGGTACATCAAAAGCCGCCGTGCGACCAATGGAGGGTCGGCATACGGCGGCCTTGGGAGCCTTGTTTGCGCTTTCCTCCGCTGGTATTACCCAGTTCAGGTTCCGAGGGTTTGAAGCATTGCGGGCTTCGCTCTCAGCCGGACTCATCCGGCACCCCTAGCGATCTGCTCTATTGATACGAATGGTACGCGCCCATGGGGGGATTGTCAAATGATGATGGCGGCAGGCTCTTTCGCCTGCCGCCATCATCCAATTTTTGTTGCCGCTGCTTACCGAGCGGGAAGCGATTACGGGCCGGAGACGAGGGTGACGGTGAGGGTGGCGGTGTAGGTGCCCGCTGCGGCGTCCGCCGGCACGACCAGCTGCGTCGCGAACGTCTCGGTGCTCGTGCCCTTGCCCGTG
>JBBSII010000228.1:0-7073 GCA_038232175.1 Thermomicrobiales bacterium | reverse complement strand
GCTACGACGAGCACATGCAGGAGTTAACCGCGATTGCGGGGATCATGCACGACATCGGCAATGTCGTGAACCGGCGAGGGCATCCGAACAGCGGCGCGGCGATGAGCATGACAATCCTCCAGCGGCTGGGGATGCCGATGGACGATATCGCCGTCGTGATGGGCGCGATTGGTAGCCACGGCGACGATGGTGGCGGCCTCGCGGAGCCGGTTCACGCCGTTTGCGCCGCGTTGATCGTCGCGGACAAATCGGATGTCCACCGATCGCGCGTGCGGAACACCGATCAATCGACATTCGACGCGCACGACCGGGTGAATTACGCGGTCGTCTCATCCTTCCTGCGCGTTGACGCGGACGAGAAGACGATCACGCTGGAGTTGACCATCGACACGGCGATCTCATCCGTGATGGACTACTTTGAAATCTTTCTGCCGCGCATGTTACAGTCGAAGCGGGCGGCGGAGTTTCTCGGTTGCCGGTTCCATATCGAGATCAACGGCAACACGATCCTGTGAGCTGATAACGATGGAGCGCCGATCGCAAAACCGTTCCCCTCCCCTCTCCATCGCCGCCGTAACCTCGGCGTATTCGAAGCCTTCGAGCGATGAAGAGGGGCCGGGGATGAGGAATGCAAACCGGCTCTAAGCCAATGCCCATGAGGGCGGGGAAGGGGACAACGCCGTCGTGGCAGTCATGAGTTCCAGCACGACGTTTGACCGCGCACGCACGCGCTACCTCGATCTGTATATCCTGGTCGTCACACTTGCGCTCGCAGCATTCGGTATCCTCGCCGTCTACAGCGCGAGCGGCGCGGGAGCGTTGACGCCGAACAACATGGCGGTGCGCCAGTTCATTTACTTCGTCTTCGGACTTGGCCTGATGGTCGTCTTCTCGCTGCTCGACTACCGCATCTTTCGCGGGGTCGCGCCGATCCTGTACGCGGGCGCGATTTTCCTGCTGACTGCGGTGCTCGTCGTCGGGAAGGTGATCGCGGGGGCGCGCCGCTGGTTTGATTTCAAGGTCGTGACGTTCCAGCCCTCGGAGGCGGCGAAAATCGCGGTGATCATCGGCCTCGCGGCGTTCATCAGCAGCCGGGGCGAGAAGATGGCGCGGTGGTACAACTTCGTGCTCTCGCTCGTGATCGTCGCCGTGCCCGCGCTGCTGATCTACAAGGAGCCGGACCTCGGCACCGCGCTCGTCTTCGTCGCGATCTGGGCGGGGATGATGGGCATTTCGCGTACGCGGCTGGTGTACTTTGCCATTCTCACGGTCGCCGCGATCCCTGCGGGTATCCTGTTCTGGGAGCGGTTGCCGGAGTATCAGCGAAACCGGCTCGATGCCTTCCTTGACCCAAGCTCGCCAACGAATATCCGGGGCGAGGGGTACAATATCTTGCAGGCGCAACTCTCCATCGGGAGCGGTGGGGTAGTGGGGAACGGCATCCGTGGGAGTTATCAGAGCGAGGGCGATTTTCTCAAAGTCCGCACAACGGACTTCATCTTCGCGCACGCGGCGGCGATGTTCGGTTTTATTGGCTGCGTCTCCCTCATCATCCTCTTCATGATGCTGATCTGGCGATACTCGAAAGTTGTCGTCACGGCGGGCGATTCATTCGGGCGATTTATCGCGATGGGCGTGATGGCGCAGTTGCTCTTTCAGGTTGTCGTCAACATCGGCGTGAATGCCCGCATGATGCCGGTGACCGGTGTGCCGCTGCCGTTCATCTCATCGGGAGGTAGCCCGCTCTGGGCGTTGCTCGTTGGGCAGGGGTTGATGCAGAGCATCCTCATGCGCCACCAGAAATTCGTGATCGGCTGATTGACACGATTCCCGGAGGCCGATGGCGCATCGGTTGCCCATCCATCAGGGTATCGTCACACCAATGGGTGAGCGAGAATGGGGCCACGCATGGACGCTGCGTCGCAATCCCATGACGAGAGTCACGTACCGGTGCTCGTTGGGCGCGAGCGTGAGCAGGCATCGCTCGCGGATGCGCGTCACGCACTCCTCTCCGGCCGTGGCCGACTCGTCCTGATTGCCGGCGAGGCGGGCATCGGCAAGACCGCGCTGGCGCGGGCGTGCTGCGCGGACGCCGCCCGGCGCGGCGCGGTTGTGCTGCATGGCCGGTGCTATGAGTTGACGGAGACGCCCCCATACGGCCCGTGGATCGAGGCCGTCAGCCGCGCCCCCGAAGCCACCGATGATCCCGGCTTACGGCCTTTATTGCTGCGGGCCACTACCGACCGGATGGACGCGCAAAGTCAGGTCGCATCCTTCGCGCGTGTCCGCGATTACTTCCGCGTGTTGGCGGCGCGGTCTCCTGTCGTCGCCCTGCTCGATGACATCCACTGGGCGGATTCGGGGAGCCTCGATCTCCTGCGCGCGCTCAGCCGTGAACTGCGCGACGACCGGGTGCTGTTCCTCGCCACGTACCGGATCGATGATCTCACCGCGAATCAGGTCTTGTCGCGATTGTTGCCGCTGATCGTCCGGGAGTCCGAGCCAATCCGGCTGCGCCTGAGACCGCTGACGGAGGCGACCGTCGGCGCGTTAATCCGCAGTCGCTATCGGCCCATCGATGAGGACGACGCGACGCAGGTGATCGACTATCTCAGCGCGCGGGCGGATGGGAACCCCTTTTTCATCGAGGAACTGCTGCACGGTCTCACGGAGGACGGGCGGCTCACGCATGGGTACGCGGGGTGGGCCGTGCGCGATCTCGCGCGCGCGGACATGCCGCTCCTGCTGCGGCAGGTCATCATGCGACGGATCGCGCGGCTCGGTGACGAGGCGGAGCGGGTCTTTGCGGTGGCGGCGGTGATCGGGCATGAGGTGCCGCTCGCGCTCTGGGCGTCCATAGCGGGCGTGCCGGAGGACGCGCTGCTCGATCTCGCGGAGCGGGCGGTCAGCGTCGGCGAACTAGAGGCGACGAATGACGGGACATCGCTGCGCTTCACGCACGCGCTGATTCGCGAGGCGCTCTATACCGGCCTCTTCGTGGCGCGACGACGCGCGCTACATCGCACCATCGGTGAGACGCTGGCGGCGGATGCTCGACCCAACCCAGATGCGGTCGCGTATCATTTTCGCGCGTGCGGCGATCCGCGCGTCGTCGGATGGTTGATCCGGGCGGGGGATCGGGCCGCCGCCGCACACGCGCAGCAAACGGCGGTAGATCGATGCACCGAAGCCCTCGCGCAGATCGGGGACGATGGGTCACGATCCGGGGAACGCTGCGCGGTGCTGATCCGGCTCGCGCGGTTGCTGCGGACGACCGACGTGCGCCAATCGGTCGCGTACGCCGAGGAAGCGTCGCTGCTCGCGGAACAGACGGGCGATGATCTCCTGCTCGCGATGGCGCGCTTTCGCCTCGGCATGGTGCTCAGTTACGCGGGGCGCCGGGAGCGTGGCCTCGCCATCCAGTCATCCGGCCTCCGCGCCTTGGATAACTTCCCGGAGGACGCATTGCGTCGGGTGGCCACGCTGGATTTTGTCGCCGCGCACGCTGCCGCGCGTCACGGGTCGCTCGCCCTGCGCCTCACCGATGTGGGGCGATACAACGACGCGGCGCGCCATGCCGAGTGCGCGCTTGCGGATGCCAACGGGCAGGTGAATCTGCTGACGCACGATGCATACCTCGCACAGGCAGCGGTGGAACGGAACATGGGGAACCCCGAGGCATCATGGGTCCATCTCATCCGCGTCTATGAATTGAACCGCACGCTGGAGGATCACGACCTCGCCACCTGGCTTCTGGGGAATGCGGTGATCTTCGGCGCGCTGTCGTACTGGACCGATGACCGGGAGCGCCTGGAAGGGGTGCGCACGCTGCTCGACGCGCACGCCCCGCGCCCCGGTGATGTCTTCGCGACGCTCTCGCGGCAGGTGCTGCATATCCCGGCGCTCTACCTCGATGGGTCGTGGGCGCAAATCCGGCAGATCGCGGTGGCGGCGCGCCGGACGCGGTTTGCTCGTCATCCATTTACGCTCGCCATCCCGCTTGTGCTCAGTGAAATCGCGGTCGCGCAGGGGGACACCGCGCTCGCGTGGACGCTCGTGCGCGAGGAGTTTCCGGCGGGCGTGCCGACGGAACCGGGGGATCATCGTTTCGTCAGTGGGATCGCCCTTCAGCGCGTCGCCGCGACGCTCGCCATCGCGGCGAATGACCTTGACGGCGCGCGGGAATGGCTGGAATCGCACGACCGCTGGTTGGCGTGGAGTGGTGGCGCTCTCGGCGCGGCGGAGGGCGCGCTGCTTTGGGCCGATTACTATCGTGCGACGGGTGACGATGCGCGGGCGCGGGAGGCCGCGCATCGCGCGTGTGCACATGCCACGCTGCCCCGGCAACCGCTCGCGCTCCTGCGCGCGCACCGGGCGCTTGGCGAGATTGACACCGGCACGGGGCGATGGAACACGGCGGAAGGACAGATCGCCGATGCGCTCGCGCTCGCGGATGCGTGCGCGATTCCCTATGAGCGCGCACTGGCCCTCCTCGCACGCGCCGAGTTGCATGAGAAGAGGGGCCGGGCGCACGACGCGCAGGCGGATATTCTGGCAGCGCGCACGCTCTGCGAGCCGCTCGGTGCGCGGCTGGCGCTGCTCCGCGCCGACGCGATTGCCGCATGGCTGAACCCGCAGGGCGTCGCCCGCAAACCCACTCACCCCGACGGGCTAACCGCGCGCGAAGTCGGCGTGCTGCGCTTGTTGGCGACCGGACGGAGCAATCGCGAGATTGCGGCGGAACTCTCGCTCAGTGTCCGCACGGCGGAGCGGCACATCATGAACATCTACACGAAGATCGACGCCAACGGGCGTGCCGATGCGACCGCCTATGCATTCCGGCACGGCTTGACCTGATCCCTACGTAATTACCGCCACATTTCCCCGCATCGGGGTTGCGGCAAGATTGGAAAAACTGCGTAGTTACACGGATGTTCGGGGCGCACGCACACGGTACTGTATGTGCATATCAGGTTTTCGCCGGACGTCTTTGACTGCGTGATGCCCGGCGACCACCTGATATTTTTCTGTCTTCTCTGTTCTGGCCGCTGATCGCCCAACGCTTTCCCACGTTCCCTTTCCCTAAACGTGGGACACCACCACATGCTTGCCGAACCGATCCCCACCGCCTCAGCAGCGACCCGTTATAAAACGATCCCGACCGTCCGTGTTGTGCCCGTGGGGCCAGGAAAACGTGATCCGTGATACCATACGGGTCGGTCGATGCGCGACGGAGGTCGTGTTCAACGGGAGGAAATGTGTGGCGGAATTGACGCTCGATGAGGTGCGACATGTGGCGGCGCTCGCGTACCTCCGCTTCTCGCCGGAGGAGTTGGAGCGGCTGCGCGGCCAGCTTGATGGCATCCTCGCGCACATCAACCAGTTACAGGAGATCGACACCGCCGCGATCCCGCCCACCGCGCAGGTGATCGCGATGACGAGCGTGCTGCGCGACGATGTCGTTCAGCCGTCGCTGCCGACCGATGTCGCGCTGATGAACACGCCCCGCGTGGAAAACAACTTCATCGAGGTCGATGCCGTGCTGGAGGAAGCCTAGGATGGGCGCGACGACGACCGAACTGACAGATTTAACGATCGCCGCGGCGCGCCGCGCGCTCGACCGGCGCGAGGTCTCCGCAGTCGAGTTGGCCGACGCGCACCTCGCGCGGATCGCGGCGGTCGATGACCGCGTGCACGCCTTGCTGCACGTCATGGACAATGTCGCCCGCGCGCAGGCGCAGGCGGCTGACGCACGGATCGCATCCGACGATGCGGCGCCGCTCACCGGCATTCCGCTGACGCTCAAGGATGTACTCGTCACGACAGATGCGCCGACGACCGCCGCAAGCAAGATCCTTGCGGGGTATCGCTCACCCTACGACGCCACGGTGGTTGAGCGGCTGCGAGCGCAGGGGGGCATCTTCGTCGGCAAGAGCAACACGGATGAGTTCGCGATGGGTTCCAGCACCGAGAACAGCGCGTACGGCCCGACACACAACCCGTGGGACCTGAACACCGTGCCTGGTGGCTCGTCCGGTGGCCCGGCGGCGGCGGTCGCGGCGCGCGAGGCGATGGGTGCGCTCGGCTCGGACACGGGCGGGAGCATCCGCCAGCCCGCTGGTTTCTGCGGCGTCGTCGGTGTGAAACCGACGTACGGGCGCGTCTCCCGTTACGGGTTGATCGCCTTCGGGAGCAGCCTCGATTGCGTCGGCACCTTCACGCGCACGGTCGAGGACGCGGCGCTGCTCCTTGGCGCGATTGCCGGCCACGACCCGCGCGACAGCACGAGCCTGCCGGACCCGGTGCCGGATTATCACGCCGCGCTGACGGGCGACCTGACGGGCGTCCGGCTCGGCGTCCCGGCGGAGTACTTCGTCGAGGGGATGGACCCCGTCGTCGAGACGGCGGTGCGGGCCGCGATTGCCGACCTTGAGCGACTCGGCGCGCAGATCGTGCCGGTATCGCTGCCATACACCAAGTACGGTCTGGCGACCTACTACATCGTCGCCCCGGCGGAAGTCTCCGCGAACCTGTCGCGCTTTGATGGCGTTAAGTACGGTTACTCGCATCAGGCGGGCGACCTGCGGGACTCGTACGAGTTGACGCGCAGCGAAGGCTTTGGCCCCGAGGTGAAGCGGCGCATCATGCTCGGCACGTACGCGCTCTCCTCCGGCTACTACGACGCATACTACATTAAGGCGCAGAAGACGCGCACGCTCGTGAAGCGCGACTTCGACGCGGCGTTCGCGACGGTCGATGCGATCGTCACGCCGACCTCGCCCTCCGTCGCATTCGCGTTCGGTGACAAGACGGACGACCCGCTCGCGATGTACCTCTGCGATGTCTTCACGATCCCCGCGAGCATGGCGGGCATCCCCGGCCTCTCGCTGACGTGCGGCTTCAAGGGCGACCTGCCAATTGCCCTGCAAATACTCGGCCCCGCGCTCGGCGAGGGTGTCTGCCTCCGCGTCGCGCATGCCTACGAGCAGGCGATGCCCTGGAAAGATCGCCGCCCGAACCTCTGAGCCGGGGTTGACGTAACGCACCAGGACCATTACTGTACGTACACATGT
>JBBSII010000227.1:0-7091 GCA_038232175.1 Thermomicrobiales bacterium | reverse complement strand
GCGACCCGGCCCCTCCCAGACGACGCGCCGGATGAGCAGCCGCGCCAACGCGTCGCGCATCGCGTGCAGCTGCCCGGCGACCTCCTGCTCGTGGCGCCACGCCGCCACGCTGTCCGCCTGCCACGCCTGCTTGGGGGGCCGCTCGTAGGCGCCCCGCGCCGCCGCGATGTAGACCTGCATCGCCGGGTCGTGGATCCGCTGCCGCTGCGCCGCAGGCAGCCGATCGCGGATCGCCTCGAGCGACATCCCCGCCCGCCGCGCCGCATCCTCGAGCAGCCCCGCGCGGTCGTCGGCGGGCGAGAGCGCGAAGAGCAGGTAGAGCGCGATTTCGGATACCTCCTCCTCGACCGCCGCCTCACCTACCGATCTGATGAATTGACCCGCCGCCATCCGCTCTACGCCCTGCTGCCGCAACTGGCGCGCGAGGCGGGCGCCGCGCGCATTGACCTCGGTCGGCTCGACGACGATGCCATCCTCGGCCTTGTCGGGGCGCGCTATGGCCTCCCGGATGCCGATGCGAGCCGTCTCACGGCGTACCTGCAGGGGCGCGCCGAGGGGAATGCCCTCTTCGTTGGCGAGTTACTGCGTGCACTCGAAGAGGGCGACGTACTGGCGCGCGACGGCGACGACTGGCGACTGGACGACCTCGCGCAGACGGCGGTGCCCGCCCTGCTGCGGCAGGTGATCGAGGGGCGGGTGGTGCGGCTCGACGACGCGGCGCAGGAGGCGCTGAGGGCGGCAGCAGTCATCGGGCAGGAGGTGCCATTCGCCGTCTGGGCAACGGTGGGCGGGACGGACGAGGAGACACTCACCGGTATCGTCGAGCGGGCGGCGACCGCCCGGCTGATGGAGGAGACGCCGGACGGGATGGGGGCGCGCTTCCTCCATGCCCTCGTTCGGGAAGCGTTGTACGAGGGCATTCTTCCCTCGCGACGACGGCGGCTGCACCGGGCGGCGGGGGAGGCGCTGGCGGCGCTGCCCAACCCCGACGCGGATGCGGTGGCGCACCATTTCCGCGTTGTTGGCGATACGCGCACCGCCATCTGGCTGGTGAAGGCGGGGGAGCGAGCGCGCGCCGCCCACGCCTACGTCACCGCTACGGAGCGGATGCGGGAGGCGGTGGCGCTGCTGGACACGCCGGAGGGCGCCGCGACGGCGGCCAGCCTGTGCGTGCAGGTCGCCTGGATACTCCGGAATGTGGACAGGCAACAGGGCGTCCGGTACGGCGAGGAAGCGGTCACACGGGCGGCGGCGGCGGACGACCCGGTGCTGCTCGGCGTGGCGCGCTGCCGCCTCGGCAGCAACCGCCTACTCAACGACGAGTACGCGCGCGGGATCGCCGAATTGCGGTCGGCGATGGCGTCGCTGGAGGCGTTGCCGCCGGAGGCGTGGGAGCGCACCGCGACGCCGCGCTGGTACATCGCCGCGATGGTGGGCGACCGCTCATCGACCACCGATGTCCGTTCCCAACTCGCTTTCGCACTCGCCGTCGTCGGCGCGAGCGGGGAGGCCCTCACCCTGATCGGCGGCACGCTCGACCTCGACGACGCCGCGCTCGCGACGGCGAACATGGATAAAATGCTCACCCTCACCCTTGTCGCCAACAATCTTGGGTCATCGGTATTACCGGTACGGAAACCCGGTCCAACCACTGATCGCGAGGGCGGTGGGACCGCGTCGCTTCTGATAACTCTCCTAATCAGCAGCGCGCGCCGTGCTACCCTACTGATAATGCGCTTCCAGCGCACCACGAACGCGCCGAGACCGCTTCTGATAACAGGATCGTGGGGCAATGACCGTACCGACAGGGGCACCGGCTGAGATCTTCGCGGCGTATGCACGGTGGCTCGAGCAACAACCCCTCGCCGCGAATACCCGCCGCACCTACCGCGTCTAGGTCGCACAGTTCTGCGTGCATCTCGCCACGTCGCCGTCGGGCGCTGGCGGCCCGTTGCGGGAGCAGCACGCGGCCACCGACGCCGTGCGCGACTATCGGCCGCTCCGCGATCCGGGGACAGCCGAAGCTGGGGGCGCGGGCGGGGCTTCAACCGGTTTTCCGTTCCGGTAATACCGGCGACCCTAATCCAGTTACTTGCTCATCCGTCTCATCAGCCGGACCCTCATATGCACACCTCCACGCCATCGCCATCCGCCTTTGTCGGGCGGGACCGCGAACTCACCACCCTGCGAGAGCATCTTGCCGCTGCATTCAGTGGCCACGGCAGTTTGGTGCTGATCGGCGGCGAGGCGGGCCTCGGCAAGACTGCGCTTGCCGAGGCCCTCTGCCGCGAGGCGGCGGAGCGGGGGGCGCTCGTCCTCGTCGGGCACGGCTATGACCTCAGCGAGACGCCGCCCTACGGACCGTGGGCTGAGGCGTTGGCCCCCGCACCTGCCAACGACCAGTTACCGACCCTGCCAGCGGCCGTGCTGCCTTCCGAGCGCGACGGCGATCCCCTGACAGCCCAGGATGCCATCCTCCGGCGTGTCCGGGATTATCTGGCGGCCTTGGCGACGATGCAGCCGGTGATCATCCTGATCGACGACCTTCATTGGGCTGACCCCGCCTCCCTCGACTTGCTGCGTGTCGTCGGTCGTGGCCTCGCGGACGTGCCCATCCTTCTCCTCGCCATCTATCGCGCCGAGGAGGTGAGCCGCGGTCACCCACTCGCCGCCCTCATCCCGCTCCTCGTGCGCGAGGCCCATGCCATGCGTCTCGATCTGCACCCGCTCGACGCGGCGGCGATCGGCACGCTCGTGACGGCGCGTTATGCCCTGGATGATGCGGATCACGACCGATTGGTCCGCTATCTGGTCGGACGCACCGAGGGCAACGCGCTCTTCCTCGATGAGCTGCTGCGCACCCTCGAAGGGGAAGACATGTTGCACGGAGCGGGAGAACGCTGGGCGCTCGGAAATCTGGAGGGGGTGCCGGTACCGACGTTGCTGCGGCAGGTGATCGAGGGACGGTTGCACCGGCTGGACGCGGAGACGGAGCGGCTACTGGCGCTGGCGGCGGTGATCGGGCAGGAGGTGCCGTTGTCACTATGGGCGGCGGTCGCGGGTACCGACGAGGAGCGCATCCTCAACGCCATCGAGGCGGCGGCGGGGGCGCGGCTGGTGTCGGAGACGCCGGACGGTGCGGGGGTGCGTTTCGCCCACGCGCTGATCCGCGAGGCGCTCTACGAGGGGGTGCCATTGACTCGGCGGCGGGGCTGGCACCGGCGGGCGGGTGAGGTGTTGTTGGCCATGCCGCAGCCCGACCCGGACGCGGTGGCCCACCACCTCCGGGCAGCGGGCGATGCGCGGGCGTTCGCCTGGCTCGTCCGCGCCGGGTTGCGGGCGTGGCGCGCGGCGGCGTGGCTGACGGCGGCGGCGCGCTTCGCGGCGGCGGCGGCGCTGCCCGACGAGGACGGTGCCAACGCCCGCACGCGCGGCTGGCTCCACTTCTGCCGCGTGACGCTGGTCGTCTACGCTGACAATGCGCAGGGGCTGCGCGCGCTGGACGCGGCGGAACCGTTGGCCGTCGCGGTGGGCGATCGAGCGCTGGCAGCGTACATTCGCATTCACCGCGGCCAACTGCAATGTCTGAGCGGGGAGATTCGTCGGGGGCTGGCGGAGATGGAGCGCGGGGTGGCGGAGATGGATGCATTGCCCGACGCATACCGTCCGGGGGCCGGCCGTGAGGTGGCGCTGGCGACGCTCGCGGCCCTGCTCCCGGATGGCGAGCGCGCGACATCGGTAGCGCCCCGGGCATCCACCGCGCCGACGGTGACGCCCTACCGGGGGAATCTCGCGAACTGGTACCGGGGGAATCTCGCGAACTGGCGCGGGCAGACCGGGCGTTACCACGAGGCGGTGGCGATGGGCGAGCACTTCATCGCCGCGCATGCCGCCGCCCCGGACAACGACCGGCTGGCCTGGGGTGCGTCGGCGCAATTGGGGCTCGGCCATGCCCACGCGGCGCTCGGTCGCCCCGAGGCGGCGCGGCGCGCCTATGCGCCCGCGAGGGCGGGCTTCTCTGCAACGGGCGACGCCCACATGGTCGGATCTACGCTCTGGTGCGAGCTCCTACTTGCGGTCCTCCCGTACCAAACGGACGACCCCGCCGAGCGGGCCCGGCTGGCGACCGAGGCGGCACGAGCCTGGGAGAGGGCGCGGGGCGCGATCACGGACACGCCGCACGACGATCCCACCGATCTGTTCCCGGCACTCATCGACGGGCGCTGGGCGGACGCGGACCGGTTGGCGCAGGGGACGCTCACCGCAGCGACGGCCGGCTACTCACAGGGCGCGATCGTCGCGCTGGGCGTGCTCGCGCGCCACCAGGGCAAGCCCGACCGGGCATGGGAGCGGGTGCGCGCACTCCACCCGGCGGGACCGGAGACGGAGCCGGGGGACTGCTATTTCGCCCACGGCATCGCCTTGCAGGCCCTCGCGGTGGATCTCGCGCTCGATACGGGCGAGTTGGCGACGGCGGCGCGCTGGATCGCGGCACACGAACGGTGGCTCGACTGGAGCGACGCGGTGCTGTGGCGGGCGGACCAGCTTCTCCTGCGGGCGCGCCATGCGTGGGCTTCTGGTGAGACGGAGGGTGCGGTGGCGCACGCCGAGGCGGCGCTGCGGCAGGCGAGCGAACCGCGGCAACCGTTGCGATTGCTGGCCGCACAGCGGCTGCTTGGCGAACTCGCCACCGACGCGGGGCGGTACGATGCTGCCGCCACACACCTCAAGGCGTCCCTCGCCCTCGCTGACGCCTGCGCCGCCCCCTCCGAGCGTGCCCTCTCCCTGCTTGCGCTCGCACAATGGTGCGCGACGACCGGCGACACCGCCGCGGCACGTGCGGCACTCGACGAAGCGCGCTCCATCTGCACCCCGCTCGAGGCCAAACCCGCCCTTGCCCGCGTCGCGGCCATCGCCACTCGGCTCGCCGCAGCGCAGGCAGCGCCGCCCAGGAACCCGGCCGGCCTCTCGGCGCGCGAGATCGAGGTGCTGCGACTCGTCGCCCGCGGCGACAGCAATCGCGCCATCGCCGAGGCGCTCAGCGTCAGCGTCTGGACCGTCAAACAGCACGTCGCTCATATCCTCGATAAGACCGGTGCGGAGAATCGGGCCGCCGCCACCGCCTTTGCCTTCCGCCACGACCTCGCCTGAGTCCCCTCCCCCATTCTCGACGATAGCCCATACGGGCTATCAGCCGGTCCCCGCACGCACAGACCGATTGATTCGTGCGGGCGATGGCAACGCGCGCGCGATCCCTTACGCTGCATTCATCGCAGATGCTTTGTGTGCAACGGAGGGATGTCCCGATGCTCGCATTGACCGCAATCCCCGTCGCGTGCTGGCTGTGCGCCCTGCTCGCGATCCCACAGCGACCACGCCCGCATCACGAGGACCAGGAGTTCGTCTATCGCCGCCTCGTCGCTCGGCAGCAGATACTCGTCGCCTACGCGACCGTGGCGACCGTTCTTGTGGCATTTGTCCACCTCGTGGCTGCGCTCGCAGCGCCATGACCGCGTCGGAGACCCGACTGCTCGCCTGCATGCTTGCCGCGATGACCTGCTGGTTCTGCGTCCTCATCGTTCGGCCCCGTCGCATCCGGCTCGCCGGTGACGGGGACGCACACCGTTCTATCGACCTGCTCGGGCGGCAGCGACGCCTCATCCTGCTCGCGGTGATCTGCACGGCGGCGGCGTTGCTCGCATTCCTCATGATCCCGACGGAGATCAGTCCCGTTCTCCGCGACCTGCGACGCGCGCAAGCCGCGTGCGGCGCGCAGACATCACCGTACGACCCGACGGTGTGCTACGCCCTGCAACCGGGAGGGGTCTGGGTGGTCGAGGAATACGCTGCCGATGGCTCACGTCGCGTAATCGCGACCGTGCCGTATCCCGTGTTCCGCAGCACCGGATCATGCACGACTTTTTGCACCGTCGCCCTCGCCGCGTCGGCCTCCTACGACCAACTCATGGCGCAGCAGGGGGACCTCTTCCAAGCGATGGCCGACCGCGACACCGCCCTCGCGGCATCCGCCTCCTCCGACGATCCGGTGGCGCGGCAGGGCGCCTCCATCGAGCAGATCGCCACCCCGGGCGGCCTCAACTGACCGGCCCCGCCGGCTGCAGCCGACTGGCGCACCGCGACGGCCGGTGCACGGGGGCGATGTGCGGATCACCGACACATCGCCCCCACTGAAGGAGGGAGGAATCCGTCGCACCTGGCACCGGCATCCGCGTTGGTCCCGCACCGCAGGAGGGTATCGAGATGGGAATGCACGACACTGCACCGGTTCGTTTCACCAGGCGCGACGCACTCAAGGCAGGGGGGGCGCTCGGCGTCGCCGCCCTCGCCGGCGGCTTCCCGGGGTTGGCGCTCGCCTTCCCGAGCACGCCCGGCGAGGAGGTCCTCCCCTGGCTCGACCAACCCGCGACGAATCCTGTCCCCGATGTCCTCGGCACCCAGCTCGTCTGGGAGCAGCTCGACGCCTGGATCACGCCGAACAACAAGTTCTTCACCATCCAGCACTACAACAAGCCCGCCGTCGACGCGCAGGCGTGGAAGCTGGAGATCGGCGGCCTCGTCCGCACGCCCCTCTCCCTCACCCTCGCCGACCTGCGCGCCCGACCGCGCCAGGAAGTGAACTTCACGCTGGAGTGCTCGGGCAACCACGGCTTCCCCTGGTTCACCGGCGGCGTCGGCAATGCCACCTGGGCGGGCACCCCGCTCGCCCCGGTGCTGCAGGAGGCGGGCCTGCTCGCGCAGGCGAAGGACGTCGTCTTCTGGGGCGCGGACAGCGGCGAGGACGCGGTGCGCGACGCGAAGGTCGCCGAGCAGTTCGCGCGCAGCATGTCCCCGGCCGACGCGATGGACCCCAACCTGCTGCTCTGCTACGAGATGAACCACGCGCCGCTGCCGCCGCTGCACGGCGCGCCCGTGCGGCTGATCGCCCCGGGCTGGTACGGGGTGGCGAACGTCAAGTGGCTGGAGCGCATCGAGGCGGTGCCGACGCGGTACGAGGGGCGGTTCATGGGGCGGGACTACGTGACGATGCGCAAGGCGCGGCACGGGAGCGACACGGTGGTCCGGTTCACGTC
>JBBSII010000226.1:0-7094 GCA_038232175.1 Thermomicrobiales bacterium | reverse complement strand
GCGACGTTGAACGATCTGACGGTGGGACTCCTGCTGCGCGCAGGACACCGGAATGCGGCAGAAGGACGGCGTATTTATGCGGCCTTCCCCGATCATGCCGTCGCCTTACTTCCCACGGGATGACTTTGCAACAGCCCTGGGGGGCGGGCGATGCGGTCGGCGGCATCCGCAACTTCCGCTACGATAACCAGCGCATGCGCCAGCGGCTGCTCGCCCTCTCAGACCTCGACCGATGCTACACGTTTGCGCTCTGCGACCCGACGCCGATGCGCAACTACCGGGCGACGTTGCGCGTCACGCCGATTGTCGACAGGAACCGCGCGTTTGTCGAATGATGGGCGACGTTCGACTGCGCGGCCGACGAGTACGATCAGTGGATAACGTTCCTGGAGAAGGAGGCGTTCCCGAAATGGCTGGGATCGATTCCGGCCTATCTCGTGGCGGAAGCAAACGAAGCAGCCCAAGTGTCGTAACAGTCGCATGCGCGAGATGCTGTTCAATCATTCCCGTGATCCGTCGCAGGCATGTCGCGCTATCGCTTCCGTCGGTGGGAAATCCGGCCCCCGCCACTCAAACGCTACCGGTGCCGCCCTGCCAGCCCCCTTGATGAATCGAAATTAGCCACGGAGATACAGAGGATACAGAGAAGGGAAAAGAGAAAATGGAAGCGCTACCGAAGACCATGGAGCGGCGTACCTTTCTCCTCTCTTTCCCTCTCTGTGTCCTCCGTGTCTCCGTGGCTAATCCCGTTGCAGGAGGCGGAGGCGTTGTGCGAGGGCGCGGGTGTTGACGCCGCATTCGTCCAGCACGCGGCTGGGGATGCTCGCGTGCTCGCGGAGCAGTGCGAGCGCGAGATCGGGCGCTTCGACAGTCGTTTCCAGACTCGCCGCGACCTCGGCGGCGTCCTCGATCATGGCGATCAGCCGTGGCCCGACATTCATCTCCTTCAGCAGCATGAAGGGCGGCTCGTGGGGCACGATGAACTCGACGCGGCTCCGCGCCTGCTCCGCCGTCGCGCCCGCCTCGCGAAATGTCTGACCGGTCGGGCCATCGCTGGCGATCAGCGCGATCAGCAGATGCTCACCGCCGATGTAGCGGTGGTCGAGGCGCGTCGTCTCCGCCGCCGCCGTACGCAGGATCGCCTTTGTCTCCTTGGAAAGCCGGTCATCCGCGAGAAATCCAACGAGCGGGCGCGGCTTCGGCAGCGACGATGACATATCGATCCTCTCCGAAATGTCGAAGCAGGGAAACGCAACACAAACGCAACATAGAGGGCACAGAGCACACAGAAGGTGCAGAGAAGAGGTGAATAGGGTTCATTGCGGAAACCGTTCTCTCCCCTCTCCATCGCCGCCGTGACCGTAAAAGGTCGAGCCACCGGGCGATGGAGAGGGGCCAGGGGTGAGGAATGAAACCATCACCCCTCGTCGTCGACGATCGTTGCTTGCGCGTGCGTGAGCCAGCGCAGGTTCGCTTCCACATCCTCAATCGCCGCCTGCACCATCAGCCGACCCGTCCGGTCATCGGGCGGGAGCGCGGAGACTTGCGCCGCCAGTTGGTCGCGGTCGCGCTCGTAGATGCGTCGCTGCGCCGCGAGGAAGCGGTTGAGGGCGTCCGGCTGGTCGTTTTCGATCAGGAAAACGAGCTTGAGGAGCGCCTCGTCCTTGGTCGGGCGTTCCGCCGGGACGGGCTTGCCCATCCACTGCGCGAGCGCGGCCTCCCCGGCGGCGGTCAGCGCATACTCCTTGCGGTCGGGCAGGTTGTGCTGTGGGACGATGCTCGCCAGGGTCACGAGACCGTCCCGTTCGAGGGCGCGGAATGCCTGGTAGACGTGGCCGGGGTTAATGTCCCACAATCCGTCCGTCATCTCCCCGAGGGCGCGGCGAATGTCGTAGCCGTGGCGAATCCCCCGTGCGAGGCACCAGAGAATCGCGTAGCGGAGTGGCATGGAGAACACCTCACGAGTTGATGATGCATCTAGTTATATCATTGCAACCTAGATCGTTATGATGTAGATTGCTGCATGGTACTCAGCGCAGTGTACATCGGCACTCGGCAATGCACCACACGGCGCACGGAGGCAATCGTGACCTGGCGTTTTCGTCCATCGGCCCTACTCCTTACGGCCCTGCTTGTTTCGCTCATCGCGTGTGGCGGCAATGGCGCAACGAGCAGCGCCCCGGCGGCGAACGCGCCAACGCAGCCCGCCGCAACGGGAACCGTGACCGTCTTCGCGGCGGCGTCGCTCACGGAGTCGTTCACGGAGATCAAGGCCGCATTCGAGAAGACGAACCCCGGCGTCACGGTGCAGTACAACTTCGCCGGGTCGCAGGCGCTTGTCACCCAATTGACACAGCGCGCGAAGGCGGACGTCTTCGCCTCTGCCGATCAGCCGAATATGGAGAACGCCGTCAAGGGCGGCGTGATCGCCGGGACGCCGCAGACCTTCGTGAAGAATAAGCTGGTCATCATCGTGCCGAAGGACAACCGGGCAGGAATTGTCACGCCGAAGGACCTCGCCAAGCCGGGGATCAAATTCGACACCGCGCAGGCGAGCGTGCCGGTCGGGACGTACACGCAGCAGGCGCTCGATAACTTCAGCAAACTGCCGGACTACGGCGCGGACTTCAAGGCGAATGTGAACAAGAACACGGTCTCGCAGGAAGACAATGTCAAGGCAATCGTCCAGAAGGTGATCCTCGGCGAGGCGGACGCGGGCATCGTCTACGCCACCGATGCACAGGCAGCGAAGGACAAACTGACGCTGATCGCCATCCCCGACGCGCAGAACGTCATCGCAACGTATCCTGTCGCCGCCGTCAAGGACGCGAAGCAGGCCGTGCTCGGCCAGAAGTTCGTCGATTACCTGCTCTCGCCGGACGGACAGGCGGTGTTGCAGAAATACGGTTTCGCGCCCGCAAAATAACTCTGACGGCTACATGCCGGGGATGTGAGAGAATCGGGCGGGCCATGCACGATGATTCGGGAAAGAGCGGAACCGGAAACCAGCGGATGAAGGTGCTCGACAAACCTGCGGAAGCCGTCGCAACGGGCGAGGAGGCGATTCCCCCCCGCAGGCGTCGCCGTCTCCACCGGCGGGCGACGATGCACGTGTTCTTCCTCAGTGCGTGCTCGGTCGCGTTCCTGCTGCTGCTCCTGCTGCCGCTCGCCGCGATCTTCTGGCGGTCGCTCCCGAACGGAGCGATCTTCACGGCGCTCCGGCTGCCGATTGTGCGGGACGCCCTGCGCCTGAGCCTCATCACGACGGCGATTTCCCTCGGCATCACGATCGTGCTCGGCACGCCGATTGCCTATTTGCTGGCGCGCTACCGCTTCCCCGGCTACGGCCTCCTCGACTCGCTGATCGACCTGCCGATGGTGCTGCCGCCCGCAGTAGCGGGGTTGGGGTTGCTGATCGCCTTCGGGCGGCGCGGGCTGGTCGGCGGGCCGCTCGAAGCGCTCGGCATCAGCCTGCCGTTCACGACGGCGGCGGTCGTGCTAGCGCAATGTTTCGTGGCCGCGCCCTTCTACATCAAGGCGGCGAAGGCGGGGTTCGCGGGGGTGGACCGCGAGTTGGAGATGGTCGCGGAGACGTTCGGCAGTTCCGGCTGGTACACCTTCACGCGGATCACGCTGCCGCTGGCGTTCCCCTCGGTGCTCGGCGGCATGGTGATGATGTGGTCCCGCGCGCTCGGTGAGTTCGGCGCGACGATCTTCTTCGCGGGGAACCGCCAGAGCATCACGCAGACGATTCCGCTCGCCATTTTCCAGGAGGAACAGGCGTCGCACTTCGACACCGCGCTCGCGATGTCCGCCGTGCTCGTCTGCGTCTCGTTCGCCATCCTCGTTACCGTGAAGTGGCTGACATCCCGCCTGCTCGTCAGCGACGACGACACCCTGCGCCCCATTGCCCGGAGATAGGTTCGGGGTTCGAGGACTATTCCCCGAACCCCGAACTGCTTCCCCTACTTCAACACGCCGTACATCAGGATTTGCTGCCGGTACGTGATGAGCGCATCGAGGTCGGCGCCGGTCAGGCGCGTGCAGTTGCGGGCGATGGAGACGAGCGACGCCTCTGCGAGGTAGAGCGCGAGTTCGTCCGCGCCAGTTTCGTCGCGGATCGTGCCGTCCCGCTGCCCCACCGCGATGATCTCCGCGACGAGCGGTAGGTACGAGAGGCTGTGCTGCGCGGCGTCCGCGCGGTCCTGCTCGTGATGGAGCAACTCACGGGCGGTGATGCAGAGGAAGGTCGGCCACTGGACTGCAGCGTCCTTCGGCACGTTGAGCGCCTGCCAGAGCAGCGTCGCGGCGGTGTTCCCCTGCGCGAGGCCGCCACGGATCGTCTCGAGCCGGTCGGCCATGTACGTGTTCATGAATTCGAGGATCATCAATTCTTTGTAGGGGAAATAGTTGAACACCGTCCCCCGCGAAACATCGCACACGGCGGCGATATCCTCCAATGTTACCGCGTCAAAGCCCCGCGCGGAGAAGAGTTCAATCGCCGTGTTGATGATTAACCGCCGGGTCTTGCGCTTTTTCCGCTCGCGCAAGGGGAGAGCGGCTTCATCGGGCGAAACGTATGAGAGCATTTGCATGGGATCCCCACCTCTCTTTCTTTGTCTGACAGCGTACCATATGGGTGATACGTAATAAAGTCAGTGATGGCAAACGTGCGGTCGATGTCAAAAATTGCGGATGCGGGATACTGGCGTCGTACACGCGAGTGGCAGTCGGGCGCACGCTTCCCCGCCGGTATGGTATAAACGGCCCAGATGACGGGCCGGTTTCCGATGCTGCCGCGAGGGAGAAACTGCGCGCATGATGTACTTCAAACTCAACGATTACGTGACGACCACCCGCGAGTATCCCTACCATCACGTCTTCGGGCATATCGCGCAGGGGACGCAGTTCACCGTCGCCAAGTACACGCAGGCGGACGAGACGAGCGACGCGGACTTTGTGATGGTCCTGAAGGATCGCCGGATGGGCTGGCTCGAAGCGAAGTACCTGAAGATCGTGCATTGAGCGCCGCTCCTCCCGGCTCTGCCGACCTATCCCTCCCCGCACCGGCCCCACTGGGCGCGCTCTCCACGCCGACGAGCAGCGCGACGGCCCGCGATCTCTCGGAGCGGCTGATGCAGGGCGCGGCGCGGGTGCTCGTCGGGCAGGATGAGACGTTCCGGCTGCTCACCGTCGCGCTGGTCGTCGGCGGGCATACGCTGCTTGAGGGCGTCCCCGGCACGGCGAAGACGCTGATGGCGAAGACGCTCGCCACGCTCGTCGGTGGCGCCTTTCGCCGCGTGCAATTCACGCCGGACCTGATGCCGTCGGACATTACGGGCACGAATGTCTACGAACTCCAGTCCGGCCAGTTCACCCTCCGCCATGGCCCGGTCTTCACGGACGTGCTGCTCGGCGACGAGATCAACCGCGCGCCTGCGAAAACGCAGTCCGCACTGCTCGAAGCGATGGAGGAGCGGCAGGTGACGATCGATGGCGAGCCGCACGCGCTCTCGTCGCTCTTCACGGTGATCGCCACGCAGAACCCGATCGAGTTCGAGGGCACGTACCCACTGCCGGAGGCGCAACTGGATCGTTTCCTCTTCAAGTTGATCGTCACCTACGCGCCGTATGAGGCGGAGACGGAACTCCTGCGCCGCGTGCACGCCGGGTTCGACGCGCGCGCGCTGGATCGCATGGGCGTGGTGGCGGTGACATCGCCAGAGCAGGTGCTCGCGTGCCGCCGCCTCGCGCAGGAGGTGACCGTCGATGAGGCGATCATCGCGTACATCGAGGCGCTCGTCTGGACGACGCGCCAACTGTCCGATCTGCTGCTCGGCGCAAGCCCCCGCGCCGCGATTGCCCTCCTGCAAGGGGCGAAGGCGCTCGCCGCGCTCGATGGCCGCACATACGTCGTGCCGGATGACGTGAAGACGCTCGCCGCGCCCGTGCTGCGCCATCGTCTCCTCATCCGGCCCGAGGCGGAACTCGCGGGCATCACGACTGATGTGGTCATCAGCCGCCTGCTTGGCTCGGTCGCCGTCCCGCGCTGAGGAGTCATTTCTCTGTGTACTCTGTGCCTCTGTGGCGAGCAAAGGAGTGTTGTGATGGAGATGAACCGACGCCAGGAACTGATCGCACAATACGAGAATGGCTATGACATAGTCCACAACGCTTTGCACGGAATCACCGATGCGGAGTTGGACGCGCGCCCCGCGCCGGGTGCCTGGACGACGCGGGAGATCGTCCACCATCTTGGGGACAGCGAGATGACCTCGGCGATCCGGCTGCGGCTGCTCGTCGCGGCGGAGAACCCGGTGATCGTCGGGTACGATCAGGATGCGTTCGTTCGTCGCCTCGCCTACGACCGCCCGATCACCGCGTCGCTGGAGGCATTTAAGGCGGCGCGGCGCGCGACGGCGGAAATCCTGCACCGGCTGACCGACGCGGACTGGCGGCGCGCCGGTACGCACACCGACACCGGGCGCTACACCGCCGAGGACTGGTTGGAGATTTATGCTTCCCACGCCTCTGAGCACGCAGACCAAATCCGCGAGGCGCGCGCATCGTTGAAGAAGGACGTGACGTAACCTCCGCCGTTGGAGCCGCGACAACCGAGCAGGGGCAGGCAATGGGTGCGGCGTGGGCCGCATCCATTTCTTTCTACGCCCCTCGTTCTTTGTTCGCATTCACGTATCATGTGGCATCCATCTTGCGGACATGTGCGCAGTTTCCTGTGTGCATCGTACCGCGTGGTGAAAGGGAGAACTCGACACAGATTCACGTATGCAGCAACGCACCGAATGATCCAGCGAAGGGATCATTGCGTAAGCACAGTAGGTCACACGATGGATTGGCGCCGATCCATCTCGGACGGGAAAACCTCGCAAGGCGCGTTCTTGTGCGGCGAGTGTTCCTGAGCACAGTTTCGGACTACTTCGTCCGGGACGTATGGAGGATGATTACCATGCAAGACCGTTATCTTCAGATGGTCACCGCCGAGTTCAACCGGCGGACACTCTTCAAAGGCGCGGCGGGCGCGGCGGGCGCGGCAACTGCGTTCGCGGCGGGCGGCAGCGGCCTCTTCAACCTCG
>JBBSII010000225.1:0-7107 GCA_038232175.1 Thermomicrobiales bacterium | reverse complement strand
TTGGTGGCAGCGGGCTTCAGCCTCCCGCCGGGGAAAAGAGTGACCCTTGCACTGTGCAAAGCGCCTTAATCATCAGTGCGGGTGGCGTAGGAATCGTCATCGACGGGCCGCGCGGCGTCGCTCGCCGTGGTGGCGTCAACGGCGGCATCCTGCGCAGCTTCGCGCGCCGTGCGGCGGGCGGCGCGGACGCGGCGCAACTGGCGGAACGCGGCGTCGGCGGCGGCGAGGATGCGGTCGATGTCGTCCTCCTCCGGCGTCTGCCGCGCGATCACGAGGTCCTGCACGAGCACCTGGATGATCGCGGAGACAGGCACTGCGAGGATGCCGCCGAGCGGCCCCGCGAGCGACGTGCCCGCGAGGATGGCGAGAATCACCGTGAGCGGCGACAGACCAATGGCGTCCCCCTGAATGCGCGGGACGAGGATGTTCCCCTCGATCTGCTGGAGGACGATGATGAACACTGCGACAATCAGCGCCTTCACCGGGCCATCGGTCAGCGCGATCAGCACGGCGGGCACGCCGCCAATCCACGGGCCGAGGATCGGGATGAGTTCCGTCGCCCCTGCGAAGAGCGCGAGCAGCGGCCAGTACTCGATCTGCAGCACGCCGTACCCGAGCGCGCTCGCGCCGCCGATGATCCCGCAGAGGATCAACTGGGCGCGGAACCACGCACCCAATTTCGTCTCGATGTGGTTCCACACCTCGTTGACGCGCGTCCGGCGTTCTTGCCGAATAAAGCCGAGCAACGCGCGCCGGATGAGCGCGCGCTCCGATAACCAATAAAAGGAGATCAACAGCACTGTGACGATGGAGAGGAGCGCGCCGAACACGCTGGAGACGACGGTGAGCGCCTGCTCCCGCACGACCCCGGTGACATCCGGCGGGTGATCCGACACATCGCGCAACCGCTGTGCGGTGTCGTGCGACAGATTGCGAATCCACTCCCGGTCGCTCGTGCCGTACCGCTGTTCGAGGTGATCCGCGACGCGCGGGATATTCGTGGCGAAGTCCGTCCCCTGGCTGACAATGGGCGGGATGATGAAGGCGATGAGCGCCCCGACGATCATAAAGAGCGTGAGGTAGACACTCAGGATGCTGGCCGGGCGGTTGAAGCCAATCCCGCGCAGCCGCCGCGCGAGCGGGTCAATCGCGGTCGCGAGCAGGATGCCGATGAGTAGCAGGAAGAGCAGATCGATCACGCGCGAGAGAAGATTCGCCAGGAAAATGACGAAGAGCGCCGCCGCCGTGTAGAGCATGACGCGGCCAACGGTCAGCGCGGTATAGGGCGGTGGCGGTCGTTGTGATTCCGGTTCCGGCATCATCGACATTGTTCTCACCCCTCCCGACGCACCTGTCCCGTTGGGTATGTGACGATTCGCGCCGCACCACTATAGCACCGGACGATGCCCGGAGCGCCACGATTTTCGACAACATAAAGACGCGGCCAAACAGCCAGGAGAATACGGAACGAACCGTTGCATTGAGGCGTATACTGTAAGAGTGATGTTGTTGCATTGGTAGGTATTTGGAAGGGTCGGCGGGTATGGAAGCGGTGTTTCTCGTCTGCTTTCTCGTTGGCTTGAGCATGACGGTCATCTCGCTCGCGCTAGGGATGGGTCATCTCGGCGGTCTCCATCTCGGGCATGGTGGCCACGAGATTGGTCACGGTGATCTGCACGCGCATGGCTCCACGACGGATACGCCCAGCATCGCGGGCGGTTTCCTCAACCTGACGACCGTGATGACCTTCGTGACGTGGTTCGGGGGCGTTGGCTACCTGCTCGCGCACTACACGGTCGTCGGCGGTGTCGTCAGCCTGATCGTCGCGAGCGTGTCGGGCATCGGCGGGGCGACGATCGTCGCGCTCTTCATCACGCGGGTGCTGGAGAAGGGACAAACGCCGCAACTGCGGGAAGGCGATTACGAAATGTCCGGCACCGTGGCGCGCGTTTCCAGCACCATTTACGTCGGCTATGCCGGTGAAGTGATTTACACGATGGCCGGGACGACCCAGAGCGCGGCGGCGCGCAGCGTCACCGACGAGGAGATCCCGCGCGGGACGGAAGTGGTGATCCTCAAGTATGAGCGCGGCACTGCCTTTGTGGACACCTGGCAGCACGCGCTGGGCGAAGGAAGTGATGCGCACGCCCGCGCCTGACGTGGGTGGAACCCCTCCGGGGCGGTCATCGTTAACGTCATGGACACGCGAGAACGTCATTCGTGTTTCGGGAAAGATTAGGAAAGGGAGACGGGTATGAACCCTATCGTCATCATCGTGGTACTGCTGGTCCTCGCGCTGGTGGTCACATTAATCATCCTCGCCGGCATGTTCCAGAAGGTCGGGCCGAATGAGGCGCTGATCGTCTCCGGCTTCGGCGGCACGCAGGTCGTGCAAGGGGGCGGGCGCGTCGTCTGGCCCCTCGTGCAGCAGAGCCGCCGCCTGTCGATGGAACTGATGTCCTTCGATGTCGCGCCGCAGCAGGCGCTGTACACCAAGCAGGGCGTCGCGCTCAATGTCGAGGCGGTCTCGCAGATCAAGGTCAAGAGCGACCTCACCAGCATCCGCACCGCCGCCGAGCAATTCCTCTCCAAGCCGCCGCAGGAGCGGCAGGCGCTCATCCGGCTGGTGATGGAGGGCCATCTGCGCGGCATCACGGGCCTGCTCACCGTCGAGAGCATCGTCAAGGAGCCGGAGATGGTGGCGGCGCAGGTGCGCAGCGGCGTCTCCGATGACCTCTCGAAGATGGGCCTCGAAGTGATCTCCTTCACGATCCGCGAGGTGCGGGACGACAACGAGTACATCGCCAGCATGGGCCGCCCGGACATCGCGCGCATTAAGCGGGAGGCGGACATCGCGGCGGCCGAGGCAACGCGGGACACCGAGATCAAAAAGGCGCAGGCCACGCGAGAGTCCGCCGTCGCCCGCTCGCTCGCCGATCAGGAGACAACGATTGCCCGCGCCGCGTCGGAGACGAAGCAGGCCGAGGCGATCCGGGACCTGAACCTGAAGAAGGCCGAGTACGAGCAGACCGTCCGCTCGCAGCAGGCGCAGACGGACAAAGCATACGACATCCAGGCGAACATCGCGCAGCAGAAGGTCGTCGCCGAGCAGGTGAATGTCGAACTCGTTCGCAAGCAGCGCGAGGCCGAGGTGCAGCAGGCGGAGATCAAGCGGCGCGAGTCGGAGCTGATCGCGACGATCCTGCGGCCTGCCGAGATCGAGAAGCAGAAGATCGAGGCGCTCGCCGGCGCCGAGCAGAACCGCCTCCGCCTCGAAGCCGAGGGCCGCGCCTCCGCGATCCGCGCCACCGGTGAGGCGGAAGCAGACATCATCCGGCAGAAGGGTCAGGCGGAAGCGGACGCGATGGAGAAGCGGGCCGATGCGTTCGCGCTCTACAATCAGGCCGCCGTCCTCGACAAACTACTCTCGTCGCTGCCGGAACTCGCGCGCGGCCTCGGCGAATCGGTGAAGGCGATTGATTCTGTTACCATCGTCTCGACCGGCTCGGACGCGCCGAGCGCGAGCCGCCTGACGAACGATGTCGCGACGATGGTCGCGCAGGTGCCCGCGCTCGTCGAAGCCCTGAGCGGCATCAACATCGCGGACCTCATCAAGTCCCTCCCCGGCTTGCAGGGGAGCGCGGCGAAGAACGACGCGATGGTCGTCAACGGCAAGGTCAATTCGCCAACGCCGACCGCATAGAGAATCAGTGGAGGCCAACAGGCTTTCCTACCCCCACCCCCCTCCCTTCGAGGGAGGGGGGTTTTTGTTGTCCCGGCCCGCAAAGCGGGCTACTGGCTCCCTCACAACTGGCGCGACCGCCAAACCGAAATGAGAAACGAGACGCTGGAGACCACGAGCGCACCAACCCCCACAAGGAACACGATTTGCAGCACGCTGTCGCCGCCCTCGCGCCGCGTCGTGATGAAGATGAGGACGAGTGCGAGGAGGAGGGCGACGTTCGCGATGCCGTGAACCAGCCGGTTCGCGATCACATGCAGGGCGTGCGTCGCGCGGGTGGTCGCCATCTCGGCCGTCTTGTTCAGCAAGTCGCCCTGCTCCAGTTGCGACAGAAGCCGCTCCAGGCGCACCGGCAACTCGATGGCGAACTCGCCATAGTCGATGGCGGCGCGTTTCAGTTGCCCAACGACGAATTGTGGGGAGAACAACCGCGCGATGGCCTCCTGGCCGAAGGGTTGCGCGATCGCGAGCACATTGAACGTCGGGTCAAGTTTCCGGCCCAGCCCCTCGATCATCACGAGCATCTTCAGCAGGAGCGCGAGGTCGAGCGGGAACTGCAAGTGATGACGCCGCACGATCACCAGCAGATCGTTGAGCAGCGTCGTGATGTCCAAATTCTCAAGTGTCACGCCGTAGTACTGCGCGACGAGACGCCGGATGTCACGACGAAGCAGTGCGTGATCGGTCTGGCCGCCGCCGATAATCCCCAGCCGGTACAGGTACCGCGTGATCTGGTCCGTGTCCTGCCCGACAATGGCGATCAGCAGGAAAAGCAAGTCAGTGCGCGTCTTCTGGTCGATCGTGCCAACCATGCCGAAGTCGATCACGCCGATCACGCCGTCTTCCAACACAAAGAGGTTGCCCGGATGGAGGTCGGCGTGGAAGAAGCCGTCCTCGAAGACCTCCTGCAGGACGATCCGCGCGCTTCGCTCCGCGACGGTCGCCGCCGGGAACCCCGCCGCCTCTAGCGCCGCCAGATCGTCGATCCGATAGCCGCGTATCCGCTCCATCGTGATGATCCGCGCGGTCGTATACTCCCAGCAGATCGCGGGGATGCGCACCATCGGGTTCTCCGCGAAGTTGCGCTGAAAAATCTCCGCGTTCTTCGCCTCACGCTGGTAATCGAGTTCGTTTCGCAGTGTCCAGCCGAACTCATCCACGAGCGCGGGAAGATCGATGCCGGTGCGCCCCGCGACATTCAGCCGCTTCTCCGCGAGTTGCGCGATCCGCGCCGCGATCTGGAGATCGACGGCGACCTGTGCGTGCACGCCGGGCCGCTGCACCTTGACAACCGCGTCGATGCCACCGGGCAGTGTCACCGCGTGCACCTGCCCAATCGACGCCGCCGCGAGCGGGGTTGGGTCGAACGTCGTGAACAGCTCGGCGATTGGCTTGCCGAGTTCCGCCTCGATCCGCGCGACGATCAGCGGCGTCGGCACCGGGGGCACGGCATCCTGTAATTTCTGCAACTCCGCGATGTAATCCGGTGGCAGGAGGTCGGGGCGCGTGCTGAGGATCTGCCCCAGTTTGATGAAGGTCGTGCCCAGTTCCTCGAATGCCTGCCGCAATTGCGAGGGGCGGCTGAAGACTTCCGCTTCTAACGTCTCAGTGCTGGTGCCACCGAATGGCCAGAACTGCGGGCGCACCGCGAACCCAAACCCATGCCGCGCGAGGACGCGCAGAACTTCCCGGTAACGTGCGCGCGGTGTGGTCGCTGGCATTCTTCCCCCCAGCAAGGAACGCATGGGCACACGTCCATATGACACGGTCACGCGGACGATCATAACATGCGACTGCCGACGCATGGTTCGCGTCGGCAGTCACGTCGATTTCGGTGGCGCGGGCGCCCTCTGGGCAGATTCAGCCTGCCGTTCGTCGCTGCGGCAGGCTGAAGCCCGCCGCCACCATTCCGATGCTTACTGTGCGAGCGCGCCCATCGGGTCCCACGCGGGCAGGACGATTGGTTCCATGCCGAGCGCCGCCTGCAACGCGGCGGGCAGGTACTCCTTGCGGGCCGCGATCTCGAACATGTACTCGTCGTACCACGAGTCGTTCATCGTGTAGAAACCCTTCTGCCCATTCTCCGCGCCCCATGAATTCTCGACGCGCCAGCGGCGTGGTGCGCCAGCGACAACATCGACGCCGGTGAAGAGCATCGCGTGCGTCATCTGCGTCTCGTGATAATCGAGCCGCGCGTCCTTGTCGAGCGGGAAGGTCGTGTCGTACAGCGTCTCGTAGTCGAACATCTGCTTGTCCCACAGGCCGATGTCGCGGCGCATCATCTTGCCGACATCGCAGCCGAACCAGACCGGCTCGCCCGCTTCGAGCGTCCGCTGCGTGATCGCCTTCATCGTGGCGATATCGACGTTCAGATACTTGACCATCTCGCCGCCGACAATGTTGCCGAGATACTCGACAGTGAAGGTGTGCCCGATCGGGCTGCTCCGGCGCGGGTCGTGCACGAGGCAGACGTAGTCATCGAGCGGCACATCGACGTACTCGGCGGCGAACTCCTGCGGCGTCAGTTCCCCCGACCGGTGGAACTCGCCCTCCTTATCCTTCCACTGCCACGCGAACCGCTCCGGTGGCGTTCCGAGGTGGATGCAGAGGATGCGGTGGACGACGCCGAGGTACTCCTGCTTCGTCGCCTGAAGTGCGTCCGCGCCCTCGCCCGCCGCGTGCATCTCGCGTAGTACCTTCGCGCCCTCGCGCAGTTTGGTGCGGAGGATCGTGTTCATCCGCCGCGTGCTGGACGAACTCTCGGTCTCCGGCATGAACGCCTTCGGCACGAGGCCGTGCTTCTTGACGAGGTTGACGAACATATTCCACTGCCCACCGTCACCGAGCGGCCCTTCGAGCAAGAAGGCGACGAGTCGGTCGTCTACGTCGCAGTCCGCCGTCTCAATGATCGCCTCGAAGAAGTAATTGGTGCGCTCCAGTTTGTCCCAGAACATCGTGTAATTCTGCGAGAACTCGAACTCCTTGAGGTTCATCTTCTTCATCGAGGCGACGCGCAGCAGGTTCAGCCCGGCGAACATCCAGCAGCGGCCGCTCTGCTTCTGGTTCGTCACGCCCCAGTCGTCGAGGAAGGTCGAGAAGGAATGGTCCGTATTCGTGACTACCCCACGGTTCAGGGCGATATCATCGACGGTGATCTGCGTCACGGCGTTTTGCGCCATGCGGTAGACCGGGTTCACGCCGAATTCGGCCCGGAAACCGTCGAGTGCCGCGCCGGTGAGCGCGCCGGGCGCGTCGTCCCCGGTTGCCTGCGGTTTAACCAACGTCTGCGCCATCGTTGTCGCTCCCTTCGGATGCAAAAGATACACACCGCGCCACGATCCGCGTCGGGTCGGTGCGCATCGGGA
>JBBSII010000224.1:0-7125 GCA_038232175.1 Thermomicrobiales bacterium | reverse complement strand
TCGCCGGATGAGATACTGGATCACACGTCGCTCCGCAAGTAAAAAGTGCTGAGTGCTGAGTGATACGAAATCCCACTCAGTACTCAGTACTCAGTACTCAGTACTCAGTACTCGTTACTCCCCCGATTAGGCCGTCTTCGCCAGGGCGTAGAGATCGACAAGCTCGACCGGGTGATAGACGTACCCGGTGATGCTCTTCTTCATAACGATCTGCGCCTTTGGCTGTTCGAGCACGAGGAATGGCGCGTCATCGACGATGATCTTCTGAATCTGCGCGTAGATGTCCCCACGCTTCGCCGGGTCGCTTTCCTTCAACCCCTGACTGAGCAATTTGTCCACCTCGGGGTTGTTGTACTTGACGCGCTTCGCCGCCGCGCCCGTCGAACTGCCGAATGGATCCGCGTACGTGTGCACGTCCGCGTAGTCCGGCGACCAGCCGGAGATGGTGAATTGGAGTTTCCCGGCCCGGTAATCCCCGAGGCGCTGCTGCGGCTCAACCGGCGCGAGTTCGATCTTCAGGCCGCTCTGCTCGATGTCCGCCTTCAGCTTCGCCGCCCACGTCTCGGCGGCGATGCCGTCGTACGAACCACCGGCGTTGAAGGTGAACTTCACCGTCTGCCCGACGGCGTTCGCCTGCTTAACGAGGTCCTTCGCCTTGGCGATGTCCGTCTTGTAGGCGTACTGCTGCGCCTTGTCCACGCCGAGGAGTCCCTGCGGGACGATTGTCGGCGGCTGAACCGCCTGTCCCTTGCGCAGCCCGTCGATGATCCCTTTATAGTCGATGGAGTAGCCGATTGCCTGGCGCACGAGCTTGTTCGCGAGCGGCCCACCGACATCCTGCGACGTGTTCAGCGCGAGGTAGGTGTGATTGAGCGTGTCGCCGGTGATGACGGTGAACTTGCCGCCCTTGTTGAGTTCGGCGACTGCGTCCGCGTCGAGGTCCTCGGCGATGTCAATCGTGCCGGCTTCCAGTTGCTGTCGCTGCGGGCCGGAACCTTGCACCGCCTTGTAGACGATCCTGTCCAATTTGGCCGGGTCGCGCCAGTAGTTCGGGTTCTTGTCGAGGACCAATTCTTCTTTCAGTTTGAATGACTTGAGGATGAACGGCCCTGTTCCGGCACTGTTCTGGTCGAGGTAATCCTTCGCCTTGTCCTTGTCCTTGGCGTCGGCGGCGTCGGTGCCGCCCTTCTCCTTGACCAGCTTGCTGTCCACCACGACCGAGTTGCTCGTCGCGAGGTACGAGAGGAGCGCCACATTGACGTCGGCGAGCGTGAACTGGACGGTCATCTTGTCCACGGCCTTGATGTTCACGGCGTCCTTTGTGCTGTACGGGTCCGCGAGGAACGACGGGTTATCGGACAGGAAATGCAGGCGGGTGAGCGAGAAGACCCAGTCGTCCGCCGTCATGATATTGCCGCTGTGGAACTTGACGTTGTCGCGCAGTTTGAATGTGTACACCTTGCCGTCCGCCGAGATGCCGCCGTTCTGCATCGTCGGTATTTCCTTCGCGAGCACGGGCTGGAACTTCGTCAAGTCCGGCGGGTTCTGCCGCACGAGCGGCTCGTAGGTGCCCGCGTAGATCGGGTTATCCTCGACCTCGTAGAAGTGGCCCGGATCGAACGTGATGAAGTCGTCGAAACTGACGCCGACGACGAGTTGGCCACCGCTCTTCGCAGCCGTGCCGCCCCCCGCAGTGGTTGCCGCCGCGTTCACGGTCGGGGCGGCGCTGGTCGCGGCCCCCGTCACCGTCGTGGCCGCAGCACTGGTCGTCGGTGCCGCGCTCGTCGCCGCGCCAGTGACGGTTGTGGCGGCGGCGCTTGTTGTCGGCCCGGCACTGGTGGCCGCGCCGGTGATGGTTGTCTGCGCCGCTTTCACTGTCGGTGCGGCGCTGGTAGCCGTCGCACTCGCGCCGCCACCGCACGCGGCGAGGAGCGATGGCACGATTAGCGCGAGGAGCGCCATCGCGGCGACACGGCGGAATCGATGTGTCTGTTTCATGGTTGCCTTCTCCCTTTCACCAAACATGGCGGAACCGAACGTCCTCCCACCGGTGCAAACGGACCCCGTGCTGCCTTGCTTTCCGTGTTCCCGTCACGATACCAGCAAATCACCGCGCGTCAAGGTATGCGACGCTTCCTTGGGCAAAGTGATGGGTACGCCGTCTCCGCATCGTCGGTCTGTCCAACGAGAACCGCCGCCACGCGCATTCGCACCCTTAACTTGTCGGGAATGGGAGCGCGATGGCGTCGTGCCGCGCGAGCGGGCGGGAGAATCGCTCCAGGCTGATCTCATCGCCCGGCAGGTCGCGCACCGCGCCGTCTGCGATCAACTCCGCCATCTTCATGCCGAGCGCCGGGCCCCACATCATGCCGTGCCCACCGGCGGCGAGCACGTAGAACCCCGCCTGCGGCTGGTCGATGATCGGCAGATGATCGGGCGTGTAGTCAATGGACCCGGCCCACGACCGCGACACATGCTGCCCGGCGAGCGCCGGGAAGACCGACTCCCACGCGGGCCGCATCTCCTCGAAGTAATCCCAATCGAAGTCGAGTTGGTAGCGGCTCGTGGTGTCCGCCTTCTCATGCGGGTTGCTCAGGCCGAGCAGCGCGCCCTGCTCCTCCGGGCGGACGTAGACGCCCTTCTGGAGCGCAAAGAACATCGGGAATGGCGCGACATCGGGGAACGTCACGACGAGGTGCCGCGACGCCATTACCGGCACATCGACGCCGACCATCGCCCCGATTGCCCGCGCCCCGCGCGGCCCGCCCGCGTCGAGCACACGCTCCGCCTCGAATGTGCCGCGCGTCGTCCGCACGCGATACGCGCCGCCAATGCGCTCGATCCCCTCGACGACGCACCGCTCGAACAGATCGACGGACGGCGCACGCGCGGCGGCGACGGTAATATTGCGCGCGACGATCGGCGGATGCACGTAGCCGTCGTCCGGCGTGTACGTCGCGCCGAGCAGGTGTTCCCAGTCGAGTTGCGGAAACATCTTTCGGCCCTCGCCGGCGTCCACCCACTCATTTTGCAAGCCGCACTCCCGGCGCAAGCGCACGAGATCGAGGAACGCCGCCTTCTCCCCCTCGGTCTCCGCGAGGACGTAGTAGCCGGTCTCGACGAAGCCGCTGTCCAGCCCCAGTTCCGCACCGAGGCCGATGTACCGTTCGCGCGACCACATGCCCAGTTTGATCGCGGTCTCCGACCCGCCCTGCTGACGCACCACGCCCGCCGAGCGCGTCGTCGCGCCGGAGCCTGCCCAGCTCCGCTCGCACACCGCGATCCGCCCGAAGCCGCGCTTCGCCAGTTCGTGTGCCGTCCAGAGACCGAGATTGCCCGCGCCAATGATGACGAGATCGTACGTTGCCATCTGCGTACCTACCCCCTGCCCAGTTGCGCGATCACGAAGTCGTTGAACCGGCGGATATGCCGCTCGCTGGGGACGAAGAGGCCGCCGTCCTTGTAGACCTTCGAGCGAACGCCGAGTTGCGAGAGTTGGCAGACGTTCCAGTCCTGCCTGTTGACGATGTCGAAGACCTCGACCACGTCCATCGGGTCGAAGTCCGGCGCGGCAATCGCGGTGGGGTGAAACGCCCAGTCGCAGACGATGCGCGTTCGTTCCGGCCCCTCGGGCCAGAGGGTATGAATGACGGCATGGTCCGGCAGCAGGCTGATGAGCACATTGGGGAGCGGCACGACACCGTAATAGCGGCGCTGATCCTCCGGCGGTAGCCCCGGCAGCGGCGGGCGGCTCGCCTTGCCGGAGAGCGTCAGCGCATCGACGCCCGCCGCGAACTCCGTCCCCCGGCCCGATTGGTACGCCGTGCCGCCACGGAACCCCGGCAGGAGGTCACAGAGTTCCGGATGCATCGGGCCGCAATGGTAGCACTCCATGAAGTTCTCGATTGTCAACTTCCAGTTCGAGTGCACGGTGTACTCAATCGTCTTGCCAACGCGCAACTCCTCCATGCGGTACCGCGCGAAGGTCTCCTCCTCGCCGAAGCGGTCGATCACCGCCGCCGTGACCTGCGCGTGCAATGGTGGCGGGTTGTCGGAAAGATTCGCCCACAGGAGGCCCGCCCATATGTCGAGCGCGACGGGCGCAAGGCCGCACGCGCCCCGGTCGAACTCCTCCATTGCGAGGACGTTCGGCGCGCCGAGCAGTTGGCCGTCCAGCCCGTACGTCCATGCGTGGTAGGGGCACTGGATCGCGTTCCGCGCCTGCCCGCGCTCCTCCGTGCAGAGCCGCGCGCCCCGGTGGCGGCAGACATTCAGGAAGGCGCGCAGAATGTGGTCGCGCCCGCGCACGAGCAGGACGTTCTCGCCGCCAAGGTCGAACGTCCGGTACGCGCCCGGCTCGGGCAATTCCTCCGCGCGCCCGACGCAGACCCACATCGTCGAGAAGATGCGCTCCTGCTCCCGCGCGTAGATTGCGGGGTCGTAGTAATACCGCCCCGGCAGCGTGCGGAGAAAGGTGGGTTCAGCCTCAATTGTCACTGCCATCTGTGGCCCCCTGCGTGATGGAATTGTTCGCCGTGTTCCTCTGCGGGAAGTCTCCGTGTTGCGCCGCTGTCCGTCAAGATTGCTCGCGGCAAACTACCGGGCATTCCTAACCCCCGTCCCCTTCCCTCGGAGAGAAGGGGTGACTCGTCTCACTATCGAGGCGTTCCCCATCGCGCCCGATCTCTCGGAGGCTCGCTCCCCCTTCCCTCCGAGGGAAGCGGGTGCCCTCTGGGCAGAGGGGGGGTTAGGAATCCCTGGCGTCCTGGCGGTTCACATTTCGCGGTGTCGCCCGGCGTTCCCGCAGCCGCCCACCGACGAAGAGCGCGACGACCAGCAGCACGATGACCGCGATGGTGACGGGGAGGTAGTATTGCCCCAGCCGCCCGCGCACCTTCTCCCACTGGCTCCCCGCTGCATAGCCGAGCGCCGCGAGAAACGTTGACCAGATGAACGCCCCGCCGAAGGTCGCGACCGAGAATGGGACGACGGGCATCCGCGCCGCGCCCGCCGGGAGCGTGATAATCGTGCGCGAGATCGGGAGCAGGCGGGCGAAAAAGGCTGCCCACGCGCCCCACCGCGCAAACCACGCATCGGAGGTCGCGAGGGCGCGCTCCACCTGTGGGAACCGTTGCCGGAGGCGCAGCAATAATGCCCTGCCGCCGAACGCCATGATCGTGTACGCGATCAGCGCACCGATCACCCACCCCGTCGCGCCGACCAGACCGGCATACAGGATGTACAGTTTCGACCGCCCCGCCGCCTGCACGAGCAGCCACCCCGCCAGCGGCATCGTGATCTCATTCGCGACGGGCAGCGTCGCCCCCTGCAGCAGCATGAGAAAGAGGATCCCCCACCAGCCGAAGCGGATGACAAGGTCTTGGATGGCCTGGAGATCGAGGCCAAGCACCGCAAACGCGGCAGGACTGAGTGATGCAACCATCGGTGGCGTATCCATCCTCGTCAATCGTCGCTGGCGCGCACCATCACGCTCGTACTCAGCACTCAGCACCTCTCTTCGTCCTTAGTACTACAGCGACACTTCAGGATTTGCGTGCGATTTCGCCAGTACGAACGTGGCAGAATGACTGCATTCCATGACCGTCAAGGCAGTACGAACGATGAAGTGTCGCTGTAGTATTAGAGCATGTTTGGTGAAGGCGAACACGCCCGCCGCAGCTTACTCACGCCCCTCGAGGCTGTCGCGCAGCAGCACCCGCGCCATCCAGCGCGACACCGTCCCGATCGCGTCCCGGTCGAGCCCGCGGATATCCCGCAGCACCAGCAGCGCGTCGATCCCGACCACCACCGCCAGCGCAGAGACCAGCCGCTCGTACCGCTCGTCGCCCAGATCCGCGCGCACCGGCATGAGCGCCGTCTCGATCCACTCGACCCGCCGGCCGCCCCGCAGCGGCGCCTCGCGCGGCACGCCGTCCTGCGCCTCCGCTAGGCGCTGCTCGACGGTCAGGCGGATCACCGTCCGCAGCTCCACCTCGCGCTCGAGGGAGCTGCGCAGGCCCTCGTCGACCAGCGTGTCGAGTCGCGCCCACACGTCGTCGGCGTCGGCATCAGCGAGCGCATGCTCCACCTCCGCGCGCACCCCTTCCATTGCCGCCTCGGTCAGCAGCCGCTCCTGGTTCGGGAAGTAGTGGTATACCGTGCGCAGCGAGACCTCAGCCATCTCCGCAACGCCGCGCGCGGTCGGCGTCTCGCCTCGCCGCATCAACTCAACCGCCGCCGCCAGGATCGCCCGGCGCGTGCGACGCTTCTGCGCGGAACGGTCGCGCTCGGTCTTCGTGTCCTGCCCCATACGTTCGTCACTCCCCCTTGACAACCGACGCTACGCCCTCTATTATACACTACATCAAAGTGTAATGTATGCATTTGAATGCGATACAAGGAGGCAAGCGATGGAGGCGACCACTGGCGCTGCGACGCGGCCCTATGCCCTCACGGCCGGCGAGGGCGAGGCGATCTGGTACGTGAACAACCGCGCGACCATCCTGGCCAGTGCCGCCCAGACCGGCGGCGCGTTCGGCCTCGTCCACATGCAGGTTGCGGTCGGCCACGGCCCCCCGCTCCACGTCCACCGCGCCGAGGACGAGGCTTTCTGGATCCTGGAGGGGCAGCTCACCGTGCGCTGCGGCGACGAGGAGTTCGCCGCCGGCCCCGGCTCGTTCGTCTACACGCCGCGGAGCGTCCCACATACGTTCCGCCTGGACGGCGGCACCCCGGCCCGGTTGCTCGTGCTGCTGACCCCCGGCGGCGGCGAGGGCTACTTCGTGGAGGCCGGTCGACCGGCGGCGGGGCCGGGGCTCCCCCCGCCCGCGCCGCCCGATGTTGCGGAGCTCGCCGCCATCGGGGCGAAGTATTATCAGGAGTTCATCGGTCCACCCCTGGAGCCGGCCTCGGGCGCGTGAAGGCGTGCGGCGTGGTGCTGGATGCCGACACGACCGTGACGTTACCCCAGGCGCTGCGTCGCCGGCGACGGCACCGCTCATACCACCGCTGCGAGCCGACGCAGCAGGAGCCGGATGATTGCCACCTCGATGAGCGTCTCGCTCGTCTGCACCCGGCGCTCGTAGTCGATGCGCAGGCGACGGTTCCGCACCAGCCAGGAGAAAC
>JBBSII010000223.1:0-7138 GCA_038232175.1 Thermomicrobiales bacterium | reverse complement strand
GGGAGGGCGCGGGAGGAACGAGGGGCGCGACGCGCTCCCAGAGTGCATCACTAACTTCCCAAGGCTTGGTGCGTGCCATGTATGACTCCTTTCCACAACGATTCACGCACCCAGTTTACCGGTTTCCGGATAAGCTCTAAGGTGAGAAGGATTGAACTGCGCGGAGTAACACCACCGTTGCGAGAAGAGGGCAGGGACGATGGGTAGGGAGCGGGAGGATCACGATGGGCGGACCGTGCGGCTCGGAATCATCGGCACAGGGCTGGCAGTAGAGAACTTGCATTGGCCCGCCCTGCGTCAGATGCCGGGGCGATTCTGCACCGCGGCATTTGCCGATACGATCCGCGACAAGGCTGCACATTTCGCTGACTATACAGGGTGCGCGATGCGCAACTACCACGCGGACTACCACGACCTGCTGCGGCGCGACGACGTTGAGGCGGTGCTCGTCACGTTGCCGATCCCGCTGAGCTACGCTGTCACCCGCGATTGCCTCGCGGCGGGCAAGGACGTGATCTGTGAGAAGCCGCCGGGCGTTGACGAGGAGGAGGCGCGTCGGTTCATCGCGCTGGAGACAGAGTACCCCGACCGGACAGTTCTGATCGCGGAGAACTGCTTCTATCGCAACGATCTCCGTCAGGCGCGGGCACTCCTCGATGCGGGCGAGATCGGTCGGGTCCACTGCGTTGTGTCCCGGATGGTGGAGTGCAATATGCCAATGGCGGGGATCTACTCCGGCACATCATGGGGACAGCGCCTCGCACACCGGGGCGGGGTGCATCTCTGCGCGCGGCGGGGTACGACGTCATCCTCTCCGGCAAGCAGCACTTCGTCGGGGCGGAGACGACCAGGCGGAACATGCCGCCCTCGCCTATCTGCGCGAACCCGCGCGCCACGATCAACCGTGGGCGCTGAATGTCTCGTTCATCGCGCCGCACTTCCCGCTCATCGCCCCGCCGGAGTACTGGGAGCTGTACCCACCGGAAGCGGTGGAATTGCCGACAATCCCGCCCGGTCACCTCGCGGCGCAGCACCCCGCAACGCTGCGGATGCGCCGGATGTTCGGGATGCCGGACGATGTGCCGGAGGAACTGACGCGCCGGGGACGCGCGGGGTACTACGCCCTCATCACCTATCTGGACGACAAGATCGGGCGACTCCTCGCCGTCCTGGACGAGACGGGACAGCGGGAGAAGACCGTCGTCGTCTACACGAGCGACCACGGCGAGATGGCGGGCGAGCACGGCATGTGGCGCAAGTCGAGCTTCTACGAGCAATCCGCCCGCGTGCCGCTCATTGTCGCAGGGCCGGGGATCACGGTGGGGCGGCGCATCCAGGGTGCCGTCTCGCTCGTGGACCTCGTCGCGACCGTCACGGACATCGCCGGTGCGCCGCCCGCCGCGCCGCTGGACGGGGAGAGCCTGCTGCGCCTGCTACGCGGCGAGACGGAGGCGGAGAAGGATGAGGCATTCTGCGAATATCTGGCGCACGGCGTCGCGCACCCGATGGCGATGCTCCGGTGCGGCCAGTACAAGCTGAACTACTACCTCGACGACCCGCCGGAGTTGTACGACCTCGACGCCGATCCCGGCGAGTTTGCGAACTGCGCCGCCGACCCGGTGTATCGGGCAATCGTGGATGACCTGCGCGCCCGCCTCCTGGCGCACTGGGACCCGGTGGCGCTCGAACAGCGGGTGCGCCAGAGCCAGCGCGAGCGAATGCTCATCCATGCGGCGACGAGCGGAGAAGACATGTCTGCCATCCACCAGCGGTGGGCGACGCGTGGCGGAACCCTCAATGCACGATGATCGCACGGGCGGATCACGCGAAAGAAGCCATGCCGTCGGCGGGAAAAAACCTCACGTGGTTGGGCTGCTTTGCTTGTTCGAGCAAGGTCGTCGTTACGTAGCAGACAACATTTTCCCTTTCATCAATCGACCCCTGGAGGTGGGCAAAAGAGAGCGGTGGGCCACATTGCCCACCGCTCTTTGATGCTCGTCTGTGTGCCGGGTTAGAGCAGGTAGAGAACGCCGAAGAGGATGATCCAGACGGCGTCAACGAAGTGCCAGTACATCGTGGCGGCCTCGACGGCGAAGTGATGCGTCTCCGTGAAGCTGCCGCGCGTGGAGCGCAGCAGGCAGATCGTGATGATGATGATGCCGACGATGACGTGAAGGCCGTGGAAACCCGTCAGGGTGAAGAACGTCGAGCCGAACGTCCCGCTTTTCAGGGAGAAGGGCGCGTGCGTGTACTCCCACGCCTGCCCAAGCATGAAGATCGTGCCGAGGATCATCGTCAGGAAGAGACCCTTCTGCATCCCCTTCCGGTCGCCACGGCGGATCGCGAGGTGCGCGCCATGCATCGGCAGCGCGCTCGACAGCAGGATCGCGGTATTGATCGTCGGGAGGAGGAGTTCGAGCGGTTCGATGCCCTCCGGTGGCCATTGGCCCGCCCGGACGCGCAGGTAGAGGTAGCCGATGATGAGATTCGCGAAGAAGATCACCTCGGAGGCGATCATCGCGAGGATGCCCCACCACGCGATGCTCCGCCCCTGCCCGGCGACCTCCGGCTGGTGGAGCGGCGCGCGGCTGAGGTCCTGCTGTGCCGCTCGTGAAACTACCATGCGTCCCTTGTCCTCTCTGGTAATGACCGGGTGTTGGTTGCCCTGCTCCGTACTCGTCAGATGGTACGCCCGGTGCCGGTGATGCCCGTGTTGGCGGTGGGTCCGGCGGGGGTCGTATCGACGTTCCCGCGCTCTCGGACTTCCTGCTCGGTCAGGTTCAGCACGACCGCGCCTTCCTCGATGTGGTTGATCGCGGAGCGGGCGAGATACCCGTAGCGCGTCGGCACCCAACCTTGCTTAACCAGCGGGGAGTCCTCCGACGCTCGCGTGATCCGCCCGACCAATCGTCCATCGCTCGTGAGGACGCGCGCGCCGGGGGTCAACTTATCCTCCGCGTCGCCGCCGCCGATCACGGGCACACTCGTCAGCGCGGTTGAGATGCTTTCGCTGCCCTCAAGACCCCACGCGATGATCGCCATGAGCGTGAGAACCGCGCCAACCACCGTCAGAATCAGCGTGGAGACGAACCCCACGAACATGATCGTGATGCAGGCCGCGAGCACAATCGGCCAGTAGCTCGGTGGCGGGATGTGGATGTGCTCGTGCTCGTCGTGGTCGTCGTGACCATGCGCATCGGCGTCGTGGCCGTGGCTATCCTCGTGCATCTCCGCCGCGCCCGCATGGCTAACGAGCGCCGTGCGCTGCGTTTCTTTATCCTCATCCCGATTCCGATTCCGATTGTCGCGCTCAGCACCCTGCACTACTCTGCCCTCCAATGCACTGAGCGACCACGTACGTAGGTCCTTAGTTCTCAGTCCTCAGCCCTGCTCAGTGTCCGCCGCGCATCCAGTCCTGATCGTCGGGATGCTTCTGATCCCAGAGCGGGCGGCGGGAGCGCACGACCGGCGTCTTGATGAAGTTGTACTCCGGTGGCGGCGACGTGGTTGCCCATTCGAGCGTCCAGGCGTCCCACGGGTCCGCGCCCGCGCGCTCGCCGCTCCGCAAGGAGGTGACGACATTCACGAGGAAGATGAGGATACCGGCGGCGATCAGGAACGAACCGATCGACGCGACGAAGTTGTAGAGATTCCAGCCGAGGCCCTCGTGGTATGTCCACTGGCGGCGCGGCATGCCGAGCAGACCGAGCAGGTGCATCGGGAAGAAGGTCAGATTCAGCCCGATGAAGACGAACCAGAAGTTCCAGACGCCCATCTTCTCGCTGAGCATCCGCCCGGTGATCTTCGGGAACCAGTAGTAGAGCGCGGCGAGGATGCCGAGCGCCGAGCCGCCGAAGAAGACATAATGGATGTGCGCAACGACGTAGTACGTGTCCGTGATCTGCCAGTCGAACGGCACCACCGCGAGCGAGACGCCGCTCAACCCGCCGATGGGGAACATCAGGAGGAACGCGATGCCGAAGAGCATCGGCGTCTTCATGATGATGCTGCCGCCCCAGAGGGTCGCCGTCCAGTTGAAGACCTTGACGGCGGTCGGGATCGCGATCAATGTCGTGGAGGAGGCGAAGAAGGCAAGCGCGACATCAGGTAGCCCCGTCGCGAACATGTGATGCACCCAGACGATGAATGAGAGGAAGCCAATTGCGACGGAGGACCACGCGATGAAGATGTAGCCGAAGATCGGCTTGCGCGCGAAGACGGGCAAGACCTCAGAGACGATGCCGAAGACCGGCAGGATGAGGATGTAGACCTCCGGGTGGCCGAACGCCCAGAAGAGATGCTGCCAGAGGAGCGGGTCGCCACCCCCCGTGCCATCCGGCTTGAAGAAGCTCGTGCCGAGGTGGCGGTCGAAGAGGAGGAAGATCGCCGCCGTCGTCAGGCTTGGCAGGGCGAAGAGGAGCAGGAAGTTCTGCACCAGCGTCGTCCAGACGAAGAGTGGCAGGGTATTGAATCGCATACCGGGGCAGCGCATCTTCAGCGTCGTCACGATCACGTTGATCGAACCGGCGATGGAGGAGATGCCGAGCATCGTCAGGCCAACGGCCCAGAAGTCCATGCTCTTGCCGGGGCTGTACGCCGGCTCCGTCAGGGGCGCGTAGGCGAACCAGCCCGCGTCCGGCGCGCCGCCGAAGAAGAAACTGGAATTCAGGAGCAATCCGCCGCCGAGGAGCATCCAGAAGCCGAAGGCGTTCAACCGCGGGAAGGCCATGTCCCGCGCGCCGATCATCAGTGGGATGAAGTAGTTCGCGAAGCCCGCGAACACCGGGATGACGAAGAGGAAGATCATCGTCGTCGCGTGCATCGTGAAGACCTGATCGTACTGGGAGGGTGACAGCACTCTGCCGTTCGGCGTCGCGAGTTGAAGGCGAACCAGTAGCGCCTCGATGCCACCGACGATGAAGTAGAACACGCCGAGGACAGTGTACATGAAGCCGATCTTCTTATGATCGACGGTCGTCATGTAGTCCCAGATGACCGCGCCCGCGCTTCTTCGCGGTGCCTGGGTCTGCTGCTCGGGAGCGACGGAGATGCCGGGGGATGTGACGGTCGCCATGCGCATGACTCCTCTAGGGTTGGCTCGCTACTTGAGACTCTGGAGATACGCGACGATCTTCCGCACCGTGTCGTCGTCCAACAGGTAGGGCGACCCCTGGCTGTTCAGGAAAACCATCTTGTTGTCCGGCTTCACATCCTGCGTGTTGTGAATCCAGCGGATCAGGTTGTCGGTGTCGTTCGGGATTGTGCCCGCAGCGATATACTGCCTACTCCCGACGTGCGTCAGGTTCGGCCCCACTTTGGCTTTCAGGTTGGTGCCGTCGATCATGTGGCAGGCGATGCAGGAGACGAGGTTGCCGTTCGCGTCCAACTTCGCGCCCTGCACGAGGTCGCGCCCCTCGGCGGCGAGGCCGGTCTGATCGCTGACGGGCGGCGCCTGCTGCTGCTTGACCCACGCATCGAACTCCACGCGTGGCTGCGCCACGACGATGAAGTTCATGTTCGCGTGTTCCGCGCCGCAGAACTCGGTACACTCGCCGCGGAAGGTGCCGGGATTGTCCGCGCGGAACCAGAGTTGGTTGTTGTGGCCGGGGATGACATCGCGCTTGCCGTTGAGCACCGGCACCCAGAAGCCGTGGATCACATCCTTGGAGCGCAGGTCGATGTGGACATTCTCGCCGACGGGGATGTGCATCTCGTTGCCCGTCACGATGTTCATGCCCTGATAATCGAATTCCCACCACCACTGCTGGCCGGTGGCGGTGATGCGCATCGTTGTGCCCTTCGGCTCGGAGATGTTGACCATCGTTGTGAGCGTCAGCACGAGGAGGACGACGAGCACCATCGCGGGGGCAATCGTCCAGGCGATCTCCAGCCGCGTGTTGCCGGTGATTTGCACGGGCTCCGGGTCGCCGGGCTTGCGCCGGAAGCGGACGAGTGCCACGATCACGACTCCCGCCACGAGGCCCTCGATCACGACGGACATGCCGAACATGATCCACCAGAGGCGGTCGACCGTGCGACCGGCGTCACTCTGCGGGTTCAGGGGCGTGTGGAGCGAACTCGAACCGCACGCCGACAGGAGGAGCGGCAACGCGAGTGCGAGCACGAGCAGCAGGGAGGAACGAGAGAACTTCGAGGATTGTGAAGGCTTCGAGCGGAATCCGCGCATCTGTGATGTCTCCCCCTCATCGCGCCATTGCGAAGGGCTTCATGCTAACACACGACCGTCATCAGCGTCGATGCGACCAATACGGGTTTCTCCTCCATCCCGGCGAAACGAACGGGCAACGGCGGAGCGCAACCGTATGCGAGACCTCAACTACACCCGAATGATAGGAAGGCGACGCGGCGGTGTCAAGGAACGGCACGCCGTACATTGCCTTGATGTCCCCAATGTGCCCGAATAATGGTGTCACTCACAGTCTGTATAATCGTCCCTTCCGCGCGCATGTTCCGTAGCCGTTGGGGCGGTTACGATCGCGTGGACGCCCCCTGCACGCGGGTCTATACTACGGTTGCGGTCATCTCTGGCGCGCCTCGGACGTGCCAGAGAGCACAATTCTACCCCCTTCGCTCTTCGCCCACAATGTATCCCTCGATGTGTGAGGTTTTCTCCATGCCGGTTCCTGTCTCTCGCTCTTCCCGAATGCCACGCCGCTGGCCCCTGTTTTCGCTCATCGTCGCCTGTGCGCTGCTCCCGACGACGGTCTCCGCGCACGGGGGCGGCACGGGGTCGCTCTCGTTTCAGTTCAACCCGCTGATCTGGATCGGGCTGATCCTCGTCGGTGCGGGGTACTTCTACGCGACGGGCATCATCGAGCAGCGCGACCCGGAGGCCGTCACGCCGCGACAGATGTGGTTCTTCCTCGGCGGGCTGCTCGTGATCTTTGTTGCCCTCCAGTCGCCCATCGACATCTACGCGGACAACGCCTTCTGGGTGCACATGATCCAGCACCTGCTGCTCATCATCGTCGTGCCGCCGCTGCTGCTGCTTGGGACACCCGCCGCCTTTCTTCGCCCGCTTCTCGCGAAGCGTACGCCCGCCGCCATCTTCCGGCTGCTCACCAATCCGGGTTTCGCGTGGCTCATCTCCACCGGTGCGTTCCTCATGTGGCATATC
>JBBSII010000222.1:0-7152 GCA_038232175.1 Thermomicrobiales bacterium | reverse complement strand
CGGCGCTGCTGGCGGTGTTTGCCGCGAATGCGCTCGTCCTCGTGGCCGTCGCGCACGCGGGGCGCAGCGGGGTCATCGTCGCGCTGCTGGCGCTCGGCGCGCTCGTGCCATTCATCCTCGCCACAATGATCCCCACAACGACCATCGCGGGTGATGAGGTTGCCGCTCCCTGGCGCGGATACCGCGATGGCCTGAAGCGGGCACGGGGCCATGACCTCGACCGTGCGTTGCCGTATGCTGTCGCCCTGTCCATGACGCGAGCGCTCGATGGCGAGTTGCGGGAGGCGAGCGCGCAGGGTTTCGCCCCCGCCTGGTTTGCCCGCACCGGCAACAATACATCCGCACAATACGCGGGATTCTATGGGTATTGGGGAGCCTTCCATTCAACGATGTCCCCATCGGGAGCGGGGGCGGGTGGCGCAGGCGCGAGTGCCGGCGGCGCAGGTGGTGGCGGCGGATTCTGAACTGTGCCGCGCTTCAAATGAGCGATCCGGACGGCCGCAAGTGGCTGCCCGGATCGCTCATCATGGTGATGCGGCGGTGGTTATTGCAGGAACTCGTCCCCATACACCGCGCGCACGACGGGCGCGTGCGGCATCGCATCCGCCCAATCGGTCGTGTCCCATGCATAATGGCAGTAGGTCACGTCCGCGACAAAGCCGTCCGGCGTGCGGGTGACGTGCATACTGGCGATCGCGTGGGGATGTCCGTCTGGAGGTGACAGGCGCGCGCGGTGCTCACAAGGAGCGCGGAGGGCGGCACATATGCGGACTCCCCCGGTGCAAGATCAGAGACGGTGTATCCGCGTTCGAGCGACCTTCTTGGCATCAATAACGGCTGTGTGCAACGTGCTCATCTCCTCTCCCGTGCGGTGCCATCACGTTTCTACAGAGAATTGTACATCAGCGTCCAAAGATTGTCCAGTGTTGGATCGTACGGACGCTTAATACATCCCACAGAAATGGTTGTCCCGCACCGTACGGCCAGCGTCGCGTGGATTGGCGGGATGTGACTCGACAGGATGCTGCGGGTGAATTGCAGTGGCATCGAGCCTGAAACAATCTGGTGGCGGGGGTGCCCTCCGGGCGAATTCAGCCTGCCGTTCCTTGTTGCAGCAGACTAAAGGCCGCCACCGAGAAAGTTGGCAATCCAGTTGCTATAAAAAAGGCTCTACAGGTGGATCTTCTCACCGTTCGACAGCATCCCGATGAACTTCTCGATCCGTGCATTGCGGGTTTCCTGCTTTTTCGCCGTCTGGATTCTCCACAGGATTGCGTACCGGTTGCTGCTGTCCAATGTGCCGAAGAAGTCCCGCGCCTGCGGGTTCCTGTCCAATTCGCGCTGGAAATCATCGGGGACGGTGATCGTGCGCTGCGACGCATACGCCGATTCCCAGCGACCGTCGCGCTTCGCCAGCTCCACCTGCGCCAGCCCGGCCGGCTGCATTCTCCCCTCGGCAATCAGCGCCGTCGCTTTGTCGCAATTCACCTGCGACCAGAGACTCGTTGGGCGGCGCGGGGTGAAGCGTTGGAGCCAGTATTGGTCGTCGAACGCGGCTTTCTGCCCGTCGATCCATCCGTAGCAGAGGGCAATATCGAGGGCTTCCGCGTACGATACGGAGGGGGTGCCAGCCCCCTTTTTGGCAATCTTGAGCCAGACACCCGGTGTATTGGCGTGGTTCCCTGCGAGCCAGACTGCCCAGTCGTCCTGGGTCGCAAACGCCCTGGTTGGGAGCGCATCAGCATTCTTCATGGGAATATTGTACAAGGAATCTACCGGGCGGGGATATCCTTGACGGTGACGCGGCAGGGAACGTCGTTGACGACGACCGCCCCCGCGCCGACGACCGCGCCGCAGCCAACGGAGCGCCACGGTGTGACGTTCGCGCCCATGCCGATGAACGCTTCGGGGCCGACCCGTACGCCCCCCGCGAGGTGCGCGCCCGGCCCGATGTGCGCGTGCGCGCCGACGACGCAGTCGTGATCCACCGTCGCGCCGGTGTTGACGATGCTGTGGTCGCCGAGCGTGGCGTCGGGGTTGACGACCGCGCCCGCCACGACGACGACCCCGCGCCCCAGGCAGGCGGAGGCCGCGACGGTCGCGCGCGGGTGGACGGCGTTGCACCAGAGGCCCGCTGCGCACAGACCGAGCCGTTCGACGATCTGCGTGCGGGCCGCGATTTCACCGATCCCAAGCACGAGGCCGGTGGGCGCGTAGACATGCCAGCGATCAACCGCACCGAGCACCGGCAAGTCGAGGCGCGTCGTTCCCCACGTCGCGGGATCGTCGTCGAGGAAGCCCCGGACGGGCTGCCCCAGGCAGCGGAAGATGTCCGCCACGACCTTGCTGTGGCCGCCTGCCCCGATAACGAGGATGCCGCCCCTCATGCCGCCGTGCCCTCCTCCGGATGCGCCTGCACGCCCATGTACTCGCTCATCGTCACATGCCCCGCCTCGCTGATGCCCGCGCGTTGCAGCACCTTGCGCAGTGTCATACCGATAATCTTCACGTCCAGCAGGAGCGACTGGTGCGCGACGTACCAGAGATCGTAGGCGAACTTCTCCTCCCACGAGATCGCGTTGCGCCCGTTCACCTGCGCCCACCCGGTCAGGCCGGGGCGCACATCGTGGCGGCGCATCTGCTCCGGCGTGTACCGCTCCGCGTAATGCACGAAGAGCGGGCGCGGCCCGACGAGGCTCATCTCACCCTTGAGGACGTTGAGCAGTTCCGGCAACTCATCGAGGCTGCTGGCGCGGAGGAAGTTGCCGAGGCGCGTCATCCGCCGCGCGTCCGGGAGCAACGCCCCGCTCGCGTCCCGCTCGCCGGTCATCGTGCGGAATTTGTAGACGGCGAACCGCTCGCCGTTGCGCCCAAGCCGCTCCTGCCGGAAGAAGACGGGCGCGCCGAGCGACCGCCGCACGAGGAATGCCACGACGGCGATGACCGGCGCGAACACGATCAGGCCAAGCATGGTGAGAACGATGTCAAACAGGCGTTGACCGCAGCGATGGTACACCGGAAATCCTCCCCGTTCGTGCCAGAATCGTCTGGTAGATCCCGACGACTTCGGCGTTGTTCGTCTTGCCGTTGAAGAGGCGCTCGGCGCGGTCGTGCCCGGCGCGGGCGATGGCGCGCGTGCGCTCCGGGTTGTGCAATGCGTCGAGGATTGCCGCCGCCATCGCGGGCGGGTCCTTCGGCGGTACGAGCCAGCCCGTCTCGCCGTCCACGATCAAATCCGGCTGACCGCCGACATTCGTCGCCACCACGGGGATGCCGAGCAACTGCGCCTCCACGGCGGTCCCCGCGACGCCCTCGCTGTGGGAGGGCTGGACAGCGATGTCGAAATCGGGCAGGAGTTCGGGCACATCGGTGCGCATCCCGAGGAAGACGGCGCGGTCGCCGCACTTCTCCCGCGCGTACTCCCGCACGCGCGCCTCGTACGCTGCCGCGCCGTTCCAGCCACCGCCAACGAACGCGCCGATCACGTCCGGCTCCTCCCTGAGGACGAGCGCGAGCGCGTCGATCAAATCCTCGTGCCCTTTCAGGCCACGCCGCTGGCCGAGGTATCGCTTCGGCGCGTACATGATGCCGACCATGCCGACGATCGGCACATCCGGCGGGATGTCGCACTCGCCGCGCAGTTTGCCCTTCGGGTGGTAGACATACTCTTCGAGATCAACGCCATAGTCGGAGACGAAGAGGCGGTCGTCACCGATGCCCGCCGCGCGGTAGACGGCGCAGATCGAGTGGCAGGTGCCGATCCAGTAGTCGCGCGGCCCCGCCGTCGCGATCTCGCCGCGCCGGAAGAAGGGGTGCTCCAGGTGGAGCGGCCCCGGCACCTGGAAGACGCGCGGGGTCGGGTGGTTCCTGCCGAGCGCCAGCCGCGCCGTCAGCGTCGTGCCGACATAATAACTGTGGATGATGTCGGGCTGCACGCGGTCAACCAGTTCGCGCAGTTGCGCGAAGCGCGCCGGTGCGAGCCACGGCTTCGTGATCGGGAAATCCGTCTCCATCGGGTGAACGGTGACGCCCGCCTCCTCGTACTGCGCCACCTTCGGGCCACCGGTCGGCACGGCGATGTGCGCCTCGACGCCGAGCCGGACGTGGTCGCGCGTCTGGCGCACCGCCCACGGCCCGCCAACCGACGTTTTCGCCAGGTAGAGCACCCGCAACGCACCGTTCTTCCCACTCCCCATTTGATTTCGTTTCCTCTCAACCCTTTCAGGTGACTGAATGCCGATCCGCACCCGCGCCCGCATAGGTAGGTTCGCGCACGGGGAGGTCTTTCTGGTCCAAGTGTAACCACGCCTCCGTGGCTTCCCGCAACGCGCGGTAGAAACTCGTGCGGCGCGCCCGCAGTTCGTCCTCCCCGTATCCCCGCGCGTGCGCGAGGTTGCGGGCGGACATCCGCGCCATGCACTCCGGGTCGGTGATGACCGCCCAGATTTTGCCCGCGAGCGCGGCGACATCGCCGGGCGGCACCATATCCTCCGGCGGCAGGAGTTCCGGGATGCCGCCCATCGTCGACCCAATCGCGGGCAGGCCGCGCGCCATCGCCTCGATCAGCGCGCGGGGCATCCCCTCCGTCCGCGACGGCAGCAGGAAGAGGTCCGCCGCGTCGAGCGCCTCGCGCACCACCGCGCCCGCCGTCAGTTGTCCCCGGAAGGCGACGCGATCCGCCATGCCGAGCGCGGCGGCGCGCGCTTCGAGTTCGGGGCGGTGCTTGCCGTCCCCGACGAGGACGAGCCGAATGTCCAGCCCCTCCTTCACCAGTTGCGCGAGCGCGTCGATCTGCACGTCCGGCGCTTTGTACATCTGCGCCAGCGACCCAACAGTGATCATCGTGAACGGCCCGTCGCGGCGCGGCACGCGGGGTGTTTCGACGAATGTCCCCTCGGAGAGTTCGACATCGGAGTAGTAGGTCGTGAATGCCCCCGCTGCGGGCGGATAGCGGCGTTGGAGGGCACGCTCGGTGACGTAGCCCGTCGCGCTCGCCCCGGCGCACTGCCGCCGCATCCGCCTGGGAAACCACCAGCGGAAGAAAGGGCGCAGCGGGTGCCGCACCGCGCCGGGCGCGAAGACATCGTACGGGTCGCCGAGGACTTCCATGCCGTACGGGTGGCCCGCGCGCTTCAGGGCGGGTTCGATCTGCGCGGCGATCGTCGAGGGGGCGCGGAAGAGCACCGCATCGCCCGACCCGACCGCCGCCACCGCCGCCCGCGTCAGCCGCCGCCGCATCTTGAGGTACTGCCACGGGCCGAGGTAGTGCGGCAGCGGGGCGAAGGTGACGCCGTCGCCATCGGCACGCTGCCACGTCTCCGGCGCCGTCGGCGCCTCCCGCACCCGCGCGACGACGCGGACGTGGTCGAAGACGGCGAGATAGCGCGACCAGAACGGGCGCGCAAACATCGTCTGCGTCCAGACCGCGCCATCCGGCGTCCGGTCGAAGCGGTGCTCAATCGAGACGACAAGGTTCATGAGGTTTGCTCACTTTCGCGCGCCGTGCGGTTGCCAAACAACGTCAGCGGGCCGATCACCAGCGGCTCGACGCGGCGGCTGTCGATGTACGCGACGAGCCGGATCAGCAGATACGGCACGAGGGAGTACCAGACGAGCGGGCGCACCACGTCGATCGACTCGCCGCGCGCCCAGAAGATGACGAACCCGGTGAAACTCGCAACGACGGCGAGTCTGGCGGGCGCGCCCGAACGGCACGCCCAGAAGACGAGTTTGGCGAAGAAATAGCCGACGACGCCGAGGAAGGCGATCGCGCCGACCCAGCCAAAGTTCAGGTACGCCTCCGCGATGAAGGAGTACCCGAAGCCGCCGCCCGACGCCGCGAAACTCGGATCGACCAGCCAGACGAGCCAGTCCGACGCCAGCCCATGCGCGACCGCCGGGTGGATCGACCAGAAGAGGTTGGGCACCAACGTGAAGACCGCGAAGAAATACTGCTGGCCGAAGTCGTACCCCCGCACCTCCGGCACGAGCGTCAGGGTATGCGCGACCGTCACCATCGTGCCGCCCGTCTCCCCCAGGATCGCCACAAGCGGGTTATTGACGCCGGAGAAGGCATTGAGGAGCGTGCTGGCGGAGAGGCGATCCGCGCCGCTCGTGTCGCGCGTGGCGGCGACGACGGGGAAGACGAAGATGAAGACAAAGGCCGACGCGCCCCACAGCAGGGTGCGCGGGATCGGGCGAATCGTGCGGTGCCAGAGCCAGACGTACGCGATCACCGGCCCGACCGCGTGGTAGCGGGAGCCGAGAAAGAGTTGCACCAGCGCGTAGAGCGCGATCACGCCCATCGAGACGGCACGCCCGCTCCGCGCACGCTTGCTCCCCGCCAGCAGCACGAGCGCGCCGGGGACGAGGAAACTGGAGAGGAACTGCGTGCTCGCCTGTAGGCCCGTCGCGTAGTCCTGCTGATACAGGGCGAAGTAGCCCGAGGTCAGCACGACGCTGATTGACTGCTTGAGCAGCAGCGCCATCGGCACGGCGGAGATGACGATGAGCGCCCAGCCGACGAAGCGAATCTCCTCGGCGCACGGCGATTCCTCGTCCTCGGTCGTCGCGGCGGGGAAGAGTTTCCCGTCGTGCCGCGCCGCGATCAGCAGCCCGCCGAGGTGGAACGCCGCCAGCCCGAGGAAGACGAGCAGGAGCGTCTGAAGCGTCACATCCGGCGGGAATGAGAAATCGAGGATCATCAGGCCCGTCGTGTTCAGGCCGAAGGTGTACGTGAACGCCGATCCCGCGTTGAAGAAGAACGCCGCGATCAGGAACAGCCCGTACGGGTCGAAGATGCTGCCCGTCACCTTTTTCCACGACCAGAGCGACCACCCGAACGCGACCAGGAGCAACATGGAGAGCGGGTAAATCAGGTCCGCGTCCGTCAGGTGGAAGACCGACCGCCCCCAGAGATAGAGGATAGCGACGCTCAGGCCAAAAAAGAGGTGCGCCACGACCACGGTCGTCGCCGTCCGCTGGAATGGCGTCGGTTCAACCCGCGTGGACATAGACCCGCTCCAGTTGCGCCCATGAGGTGCGCACATCGAAGGGGGTGGCACGCACGATCCGCAACGCCTCCGCCTGCGAGACCGGCGGCGCCACCCCCCGCATCCCCAGCAGCGCCCCCGCCCACTCCCCCGCCGTCTG
>JBBSII010000221.1:0-7156 GCA_038232175.1 Thermomicrobiales bacterium | reverse complement strand
GCGGAACAGGCCGTATACAGCGGCCACACCTGCGGATTTGCGTCGAGCGATGCGAATGCGCGCGAGAAGCGATACGAGACGCTGTGCGCGACCTTCGAGGCGCTCGCGGTGGCGGGCAACGCGCAGTATTGCATCGGGGACACGGAGGAGGCGAGCGCGCATCTGTCGGCGTTGCGTGCGACGAAGCGGTGAACGCACGCTGTACGAAACTGGACACATTGGACACTTATCGGCGCGTCGCGACTGGCGAGCAGACGGAGTAGCAGCAGGGCCGGGCAACCGGCCCCATCACGAGAGGAATGACGGATGGCAGTCAACAAACGACAGGGCAAGGGCGGCGCAAGTTATCGCGTGACGGTGGACGTACCCGCCGATCCCCTGACCGGGAGGCGGCGGCAGCGCACCGAGACCTACCGCACGCGGAAAGAGGCAGATAGCCGCGAGCGGGAATGGCTGACGGACATCGAGCGTGGCACGGCGGTGGACGGCACGAAGATGACCGTGGGCGAATACCTCGTGCACTGGCTCGAATCCTACGCCCGGCACAATACCCGCCCCTCCACCTTCGCCAGTTACGAGAGTTACGTGCGTACCCATCTCGTACCCGCGTTCGGCAGCGTCACGCTCACCCGCCTGCTGCCCACGCATTTGCAAGAACTCTACAGTGCGAAGTTGCGCGGCGGACGGATGGACGGCAAACCGGGCGGATTGTCGCCTCGCACAGTCAAGTACCTGCACAGTATCGTGCGCGAAGCCTTGCAGCACGCGTTCGAGCAGAACCTTGTCGCACGCAATGTCGCGGACGCGGTGCGGCCACCGAAAGGCACACGCCCACAAGTGCAGGTATGGAACGCGACCGAAGCCCGACATTTCCTAACAACGGCTCAGGATGCACCCTACGCCCCGCTGTGGCTTGTCCTGCTCGCGACGGGCATGAGACGCGGCGAAGCGCTCGGGCTGCGCTGGCAGGACGTGGACCTCGCCAAAGGGGTGATTCGCGTGCATCAGACGCTTGTTGACGTGAACGGCACCGTCTCCATCGGCCAGCCGAAGACGAAGAGCGGACGGCGCACCATCGAACTTGATTGCGTCTGCCTCGCGGCACTGCAAGAGCATCACGACCGGCAGGCATTCCTACGGCGCGCATGGACGGACGAACGGCGCAGATACGATCTGGTCTTCACGACCGCAGAGGGCAACTGGATTCATCCCCGCAACGTAGACCGCGAATACTACGCGCTGGTCAAGAAGAGCAACCTCCCTCGCATCACGCTGCATGGCCTCCGACATACCTGCGCGACACTGCTGTTGCTGCACAACGTCAACCCGAAGGTGGTCAGCGAACGCCTCGGGCATGCCAGTATCAGCATCACGCTCGATACCTATAGCCATGTCCTGCCATCCATGCAGAAGGACGCCGCAGATGCCATCGGCGCGGCCCTATTCGGTGTCGCGTAAACACCCGTGTGACCAAATTGTGACCAGGACGCCCCGGACACTATCATTCAGCATCCGGGGCGGTCTCGTTTTCATTGCTATAAAAGGGAATCTGTGGTGAGCCCGGTGGGATTCGAACCCACGACCAATGGATTAAAAGTCCAGTGCTCTACCGCTGAGCTACAGGCCCACGCGCGAAATCGTACCATGCGCGGAAACGGGGTGCAATTCGGCGATCCTCGCGTCCGCAATCCGTTCGCTAGACGATCGCGCGCAACTCATGCTGGGCAGACTCGGTATCGAGCGAGCGTTGCAGGACGGCACGGACAACGCCCGAACGGTCGACCATCAGGTGCGTGGGGTAGTTGGTGATACGGTACGCGCCCACATCGCGCGAGCCATCATTGAAGACCAGTGTGCCGCTCATGTTCAGGTCGCGGTAGTACTTGAGGCCATCCTGCCGAACGTCACCGGTGTTCACGAGCAGCAGGACGAGATCGGGGTGCGCGGTGTGTTCCCGCGCGTAGACCGTCTGCAATTCGGGCATCTCCGCCTTGCACGGCCCGCACCACGACGCCCAGAAGTTGATCCACACAGGGCGCCCCGCGAGCGTCGCCATGTCGAAGGGCGCGCCGTCTACCGTCGTGACCGGCAGCGTCGCGAGGCGATCACCGACGCGCGGGAGGGTCTTGCCCGGATCGGTCAGGCCGTTGCTACCGTTGTCGCGATCGAACAGGACGATGCCGACAATGATGGCCACGACGAGCAGCAGCCCGATACCGACCTGCACGCCGCGCGGCATGGCACGCAACGGCTGCGCGGATTCGGGCATCACCGCGTCGTTGACATGCTCCGCCATCCGCTCAGTCTCCACCGAGGCCGCCCGGCCCGACGAAGCCGTGCAGCCCCGTGAACCAGTAGTTGCCGTAGTACGTGAAGAGCGTCGCGGCGAACCCGACGATCAGGATGATCGCCGTCCCCCGCCCCTTCGTGCCGCGCACGACACGCGCGTGCATGTAGAACGCATAAATCAGCCACGTCACGAGGGCGGACGTCTCCTTCGGATCCCACGTCCAGAACCCGCCCCATGCCTCCGAGGCCCAGATGCCGCCGAGGACGAGTGTCGCGAACATCAGCGGGAAGCCGACAACCGTCGCGCGGTAGCCCACCTCATCGAGCACATCGAGCGAGGGCAGTTTCTCCGTGCGCACGCGCTCCTGGATGAGGTACAGCACCCCTGCGGCGAAGCCGATGGTGAAGAAGCCGTAGGCGAGCATCGCCATCGGCACGTGAATGGCGATCCACTTGCTCTGCAGGGCGGGGATCAGGCCCGCGACCTGCTTCTCCGACGCGGGGCGCGTGATGCCGTAGAACATGATCGCGGACGCGGCGGCCATCGCCAGCCCGCCCATCGCCTTGACGGGGTAGAAGCGCGACACGACGTAGTACGCGAGGCAGATCGTCATCCCGAAGGCCAGCGAAAACTCGTACATGTTGCCGTACGGCCCGCGCTTCGACACGATTGTGCGGAAAAGGAGCGCGCCGACCATGAAGAGCAGCGCGGATCGCTGCATGTACGTCGCGAGGTACCCCGCCAGCACCCGCCCGCCCGCCGTGCGCTGCGCCGTCACGCCCGTCGTGATCGTCGATCCCGCGCTCGTCTGCATCCGCGCCGTCCGCACACGGAAGACGCCGACACTGTAGACGAGATAGAGGATCGTCGCGGCGACGGCGCAGACGAACGCGCCGTACAGACAATAGGAGGAAAACTTCAGCGCCCCGAGCATCGCGCGCGTCCTTTCACTGATTCCCACTTCACCCGATCAATCACTCGCAACGGGGACTCTCTCCCGCTCCTCGACCCGCACCGGCTCCGTCATCGCCGAATCACCTGTCGGCCTTTGGCTCAATCGCTCACGGAGTTGCGTCGTGAGTTGTTCAAACTCCCGCGCGCCGAACAGGTCGAGTTTCACCTGCGCCCCGAAATGCACCGTCGCCCCGCCCGCCGGTTGCGGCACGATCAGCGCGCGGACGCGCCGGTGCGGCACGTAGAAGGTCACGATGGTGCTCACGAAAATCAGCAACGCCGCGACGATGATGAGCGGCAAACCGGGATTGTGCGTGATCTGCAACCCGGTGAAGCGCACCTCGCGCTGGAACCGGAACGTCAGGCCGCCAATCGTCGTCGCGCCGCCGGGATCGAGTTTGCCGATGCCGATGGGGCCGTTGCCCGCCTTCGTCGCGCGGTTGTCGAAGACGGCAATCGCCATCTGCCCGACGCCGATTTTGTCGTCCTGCGAACCGGCGGAGCCGACGATGCGCAACGTCACGCCAAGGTCGTCGAGACGCTGCACGCCCGTCGGCTCGAACTCGCCCGCCGCGTCGACGAACTGCCGCGCAAATGTGCGATCCGACGAGACGAAGACCGGCACGCTGTCGTCCCAAAGCGTCGTGCCGGTCGCCGCGTCGGTCACGACAAACTTCGCCGCCTGCCCGAACGTCGCCTGATGGAACGAGACGCCGTTGTAGCCGAGCGGATCGTTGACGCGCAACCGCCCGCTCTTCACGAGCGCGCCATCCCTGGAGATTTCCAAGTCGGAGTAATAATCCTTCGGCCGCCCGTCGTCGTAGTATTCATCGACGAAGCCACGGTTGTGCACCATCAGGCCCGTGCCATGACCGACCACGCGCGTCGCACCGTCCGGCACAAGAAAGCCGATCTCGCGCCAACCGAGCGCCGCCGCGACGATTGCGCCGAGCATCAGCAGCACCAGCCCCGTGTGGAACGGAAAGGTCGCGAGCAGGCTGTAGCGGTTCTTATCCGCGTAGAGGTGCGTCGCGTCCGTGCCGCCATCGCGGGTCGTCACCACACGGTAGCGATGCGCCCGCAGCGTCGTCGCGACCGCATCGACGCCCGATTCTGGCGATGGCGCGTCGAGTTGTGTGGCCGTCTTCACGGCGCGGAAGAAGCCCGTCGAGGTGCGGATGTTCGGGCGCCAGATGCGCTGCGCGATGCCCGGCCAGCGGTTGACCATGCCGCCGAGCACGATGCTCGTCGCCAGCAGGCCGAGTGTCAGGAGGAAGAACGGCGATTCCCAGACCGCCCAGTTGCTCCACCGCTCCATCAGGTCGCGCGTGACCGGGAACCACGACGCAATCCGCGTCGGCGTCGTCGATTGCGCGAGCGTCGCGACGAGTACCCAGGCTATCGTGGCGCCGATCAGCCACAGCGCGACGCGCACGGACGTGAAGAACCACCACACACGGTCGAGCGCGACTGTGATGGGCGAGCGTTGGGTTGTCGATGCAGCATCCTGCGACGAAGAGGTGGACACCGTGCAAACTCCGTTGTTTGCGACCGCGATCACGGTTTGTGGTATCGGCTACGTAGCCCGCACGCCGCGCGACACAACCAAATTATACCACACCGCGCCGCGCGATTCGGCACGCGCGCCGCGCGGCGACGCGGATCAGGTGATACCGGGGAGATTGATCGCCGGTGCGTAGACCGACAGCCGCGCGAGCGAGTCCGTGAGCAGGAGCACACCGATGAGAATCAGGAAGATGCCGCTCACAAGCGAGATCGCGCCGTAGTACCGATTGACGCGACGCAGCAGCCCCGTCGCGCGGCTGAACAGCAGCGCGACGAGCAAGAACGGCACGCCGAGGCCGAGCGAGTACGCGAGGAGCAGCGCCCCGCCATTCGTCGGCTGCGAGCCGACAACGCCGTAGATGCCGGTCAGGATCGGGCCGACACACGGCGACCATCCGGCGGCGAAGAAGACGCCGACGATGAACGAGCGAGCGAGCGTCCCCAAGCCAGTGGGCGCGTCCGCTGTTCGGCTCGGCGCACGAATGTCCGCTTCGGTCGGTGGCGGGTTCGCGACGATGCCGAGCCGGTTATGACCCTTGCGGTTGAACAGCGCCGCGCCCGGCTGCATCTTCACCGTGCGGTTCAGGAAGGGGATACGAATCAGGCCGAGCGTGTGGAAACCCATGATGATGATGACCACGCCACCGATCCAGCGCACGTACCCCTGCGCCGCCTGCACATTGCTGAGAAACTGCCCGATCGCGATACCGACCACCGTGAAGACCACCGCGAAGCCGAGGACGAACGCGAACCCGTTGAGCAACAGTGTGCGCCGCGTCGGGGTCGTCTGCTCGCTCACCGACGTGCCCGCGAGATAGCCGACGTAGCCCGGCACGAGCGGCAGCACGCACGGCGAAAGGAAGGAGAGCAAGCCCCCGATGAACGCGATGGGTAGCCCGATAATCAGGGATGATCCCTGCAAACTGACCGCGAAAACGAGCGCCACGACCTTTACCTCCGTCCCATTACCGCACAGGCACAGCATAGCACGCATGGGAACGCTCGCGGTGTTTCGTAAGAAAGATGCAAGGTCTCCCGCCGTCTGCGATAATCGGCACGCGGAAAGGAGCAATCGCGTGCCGCGTGCCACCGGACAACGGACGTATCGCACGGAGGGGATCGTGCTGCGGGATCGCGACCTCGGCGAGGCCGACCGCATCCTCACGATCATCACCCCCGACCGGGGCAAAATCCGCGCCGTGGCGAAGGGCGTCCGCCGGACGACGAGCAAGAAGGCGGGGCATCTGGAGCCGTTCTCCCGCTGCGCGCTCCTCTGCGCGCAGGGGCGCGATCTCGACATCATCTCCCAGGCCGATATGCTGGAGTCGTTCACGCAGATCCACACCGCGCTCGATCTCCTCGGCGCGGCGTACTACCTCGCGGAGTTGGTGGACACCTTCTCCGAGGAGGGCGGGGAGAGCCGCGCGCTCTACGACGCATTCGTCGCCACACTCACGGCGCTCGAACACGGGGCGGACCCGGACACTTGCACGCGCTGGTTCGAACTGCTCATCCTGACGCTGAACGGCATCGCGCCCTCGCTCTCGACGTGCGCCGGGTGCAACGCGCCGATTCAACCCGACCGCGCGTACGTCTTCAGCGTGGACCGTGGCGGGTTCCTCTGCCCGGACTGCTCCGCGCTCGATGTGCTTGCCCGGCCCGTCGATACGGCGACGATCAAGGTGCTCCGCCTGCTGGCGCGCGAGCCGCTGTCGCGCATCGTGCAGGTGCGGCTGCCCACCGACGCGCTCGGCGAGGCGGCCGCGTTGCTCGGGCGCGCAATCCGCGCCGCCGCCGACCACGAACTGCGGTCGCCGTTGGTGCTGCAACAGATGCAGCGTGGGGACACCCTCAAACTGGAGGAGCGCGATGGCGTACGTTGATGAGTTGCTCGGGCAGAACGAGGAACGGCTGCACATCGCGCACCCACACTGGACGGTCCTCGTCGAGTCGATTGCGCTGCGCGTGCTCGGCATGATCGTCCTCGCGGTCGCCATCGGTGTGGTCGCCGCGCGGACGCACGGCACCACGCGCCAGATCATCGAGGCGATCATCGGCATCGTCTTCCTCGTGCTCCTTGTGCAGGCGGTGCTGCAATTCCTGCGCTGGAAGAACGAGCTTTACATTATCACCGACCGCCGCGTGATCCAGTTGTACGGCCTCTTCGGCAAGCACACGAAGGACTCGTCGCTCAACATGATCAATGACCTCATCCTCGACCAGTCCGTCTTCGGTCGCATGTTCGACTACGGCGACCTCTCCATCGTGACCGGTAATGATGTCGGCGAGGACACGCTGAAACGGGTCGATAACCCGCTCGGGTTCAAGCGCGCGGTGCTCGCCGCG
>JBBSII010000220.1:0-7172 GCA_038232175.1 Thermomicrobiales bacterium | reverse complement strand
TTCTTCGGCACGAACGACCTAGGCATCCACCCGACGCCCTTCGTCACGGTCCCACAAAAGCCCCCGATCGACAACACCCAAGCGTCGCCCCCGTCGCCCTGCACCCGTGACCCTCGCTCCACTTTCCCACAAACATCCTGTTCCCAATCGACGACACGCCCAATCAGCGCACCGCCCCTGCTGCTCCGTCCTCGCTCCTCGCCTGTTAATGCGCCCCTCCGCAAGCGTCACTGCGCTGCGGGAACGAAAGATACCACCCGCCGAAAACCGTGTCAAGGGGTTTGTGCCGCCACCGTGAAACACCGCCGCGCCTCCCGGCACAGCGACGCAAGGGGCGGCTTCTCACGGCATGTATCCAATCGCCAAATCACGAGGATGGAGAAACATTCGCTCGGTTGGCTAAGGAAAATGCTCGACATATCACACCATTAGTGGTATTCTTCATAGTACGAATGCGCGTTCGCAGCGGCGTGAAACGTCAGCCGAGAATGCGGTCGTGTGTTAGGACGGTGTTCTGTCCTGATGAATGAGGGAAGTGTTTCAATCGGTTCGCCAATGGGGGTTGGCACGTTCATAGATGGCATCGGGCGGCGCGTGTCGCCTGAGCAACAATCGTACGGGTGGTGATGTGTAGATGTCGACGACACTCCTGGAAAAGGGCAAGCAAAAAGGGTATCTCCTGCACGACGAGATTATCGCCGCGTTCCCGAACGCCGAGCAGGATATTGAGGGACTAGACGAGTTTTTCTCCGCACTCTATGAGCAGGGGATTGATATCGTCGAGCAGGAGCCGATTGTGCGCCCTGAGCCGGTGGTGCGGAATCATCGCGCGAAGAGCGAACGCGCGGACGATGAACGGCTGGACAGCCAGCAGGCGGCGCAGATCGCCGCTGACTCCGTCCGTCTGTATTTGCAAGAAATCGGTGAGACGGACCTCCTGACGATGCAGGAGGAGGTTTGGCTCGCGAAGCGGATGGAGCGTGGTCTCGCTGCCAAGGAGCGTCTGGCGACTGACCTGACCTTGTCCCCCGAAGACCGCGAGGAATTCGAGTACGATCATAAGGACGGCGAGGACGCGCGCGAGCACCTGATCCGCGCCAACCTTCGGCTGGTGGTTAGTGTCGCGAAGAAGTATGTCGGGCGTGGCTTATCCTTTCTCGATCTGATTCAGGAAGGCAATATTGGCCTGATGAAGGCGACCGACAAGTTCGATTACGCGCGTGGCTACAAGTTCAGCACGTACGCGACGTGGTGGATCCGGCAGGCGATCACCCGCGCAATCTCGGATCAGAGCCGCACGATCCGTCTCCCCGTGCATGTCGGCGAGACGATCAACCGTGTGAAGAAGATGAGCCATCGATTGCAGCAGATTTACGAGCGTGAGCCGACGCACGAGGAGATCGCGAGCGCGATGGACCTGCCCGAGGACAAGGTGCGGCAGGTGCTGGAAGTCTCCCGTCACCCGGTTTCACTTGAAGCCCCGGTCGGACAGGATGGTGACGCCTTCCTCGGCGACTTCATCGAGGACGACTCGACACCCGCACCGCTGGAACTTGCCTCGCAACAGTTGCTGAAGTCGCAGATCGGTGAGGCGCTGCACAAGCTGACGGAGCGGGAGCGCCGCATCATCATCCTGCGTTTCGGGCTTGAGGATGGCCGGTTTCGCACGCTGGAGGAAGTCGGCAAGGAGTTCGGCATCACCCGCGAGCGCATCCGCCAGATCGAGGCGAAAGCGTTGCGGAAGTTGCGGCACCCGTCGTACAGCCGGAAACTGCGCGGATATCTCGATTAGACCGAATCATCAACCAATAAACGAAATGCGGCGACCGATAATGGTCGCCGCATCTTTTGTCGAAGGATGCCATTGCAATGGCATTGCGCCGGGGGGTTAGGTGCGGCAATCCACGAACGCACCTGTTCGTGCTACCACGCCGTATACGTGCCGACGAACGCGGGATTGGCGCGCTCCCAGAGTTGCCGCGTCATCTGCATGTGGCCCCAGTGCATGCCGGTATGGATCGCCGCTTTCGCGATCAGGTCGCCGCCACTCGCGATGGAATTCGCGCCCCACGCAGGGAAACGCTCTTCCATCCCCGCGACGGTCATGATCGGGAGGATGCGCTTCATCACTGCATCGCTGTCGGCGATGCGGGCGATCAGCTGCTCTCGATCTTCCTCGATCTGCCATGTTGCGTCGTCTTCCTCTGCATCATCGTACTCTCCATCGTATGCGACTTCTTCGCCCGCCGCGCGACGGATCGCGTACGTCTCGCAGTACATCGTGTGACAGATAATGCCCGCGAGCGAACTCATCGCGTCGGCGGGATGCCAGGTGAGCGAATCATCCGGCAGATCGGCAATGATCTCGATCATGTTCCGGTGCGTGAAATCCATCCACTGCAGGATGCCTGACAGCAGTGGCAACGTTCCGTCCGGAACGGTGTAATTTCCCGCGATGCCCATCGTTACCGACTTCCCTTCGAGCGCTGATCCCACAGTTGGCGCGTCAATTCCATGTGACCGACATGTCGCCCCGCGTGCTCGACCGCATGGGCGACGAGGTAGCTGATCGGCTTCGGCTTGCCCAACCAGTCGCGCTCGGTCGCGGGCGCCTCGTCCTCGAGGACGGAGAAGACCTTGTCGAGAAAGTCGTCCATGTTGCGGATCGCCGCGAGCAGCAGGCCGGGATCGTCGCCGGATGCGGTTAGTTCGGTGGCGCGCTGCCAGCTCTGCCAGCGCGGTTCGATGTCCGCAGCTGTCGAGAGCAAATGCAGCGTCGTGCCAAGCGTATGCAGTGTGAGCGCCCAGAGTGAGTTAGTGTTCGTGCCCGGCTGCCAGTTCAGCCCCGCACCCGGTACCCCCTTGATGAGGTATTGCATGTCGCTGTGGAGCGACTTCAGCGTCTGCCGGTTGCCGTCGAGCCACGTTGACCATGGTGCGACGGGTTCGATTTCCGTCTCGTCGCCGACGGCCTCCGCTCCGTCGGTCTGCTCCTCGGCGGGTGGCTCGGTGACGAGCGTGAGGTTGCCCTTCTTCGATTCCTTATCCACAGTTTCCCCTCCCTGATCTTATTCTTCGAACCGTCCAAAGATGAGGCCGGTATTGTGCCCCCCGAAGCCCGAGTTGTTCGACAGGACGTACGTGATCTCGGCGGCCCGCGCGACATTCGGCACGTAATCGAGGTCGCATTGCGGGTCCGGCGTTTCGTAATTGATCGTCGGTGGCAGCATATTATCCCGCAGGGCGTAGAGCGAGAACGCCGCTTCAAGCGACCCCGCTGCGCCGAGAAGGTGGCCCGTCATGCTCTTCGTGCTGCTCACGGGCGGGACATGCTCGCCGAACACGCGCTTGATCGCCAGCGTCTCGTGCGCATCGTTGAGCGGGGTAGACGTGCCGTGCGCGTTAATATAGTCGATGTCGCTCGGTTGCAACTGTGCGTTCTTAAGTGTCAGCGCCATTGCGCGTCCGAGACCCTCGCCCTCGGGCGCCGGGTGCACCATGTCGTATGCGTCGGCGGCATTGCCGTAGCCGAGCAACTCACCGAGAATCGGTGCGCCGCGACCGACCGCGTGTTCCGCTGATTCGAGGACGAGGACCGCCGCCCCCTCACTGCACACGAACCCGTCGCGATCCGCGTCGAACGGGCGGCTCGCGCGCTCCGGCTCATCGTTGCGGAAGGAGAGCGCCTTCATGTTGCCGAAGCCGACCAACCCTACCGCGACGATGGCCGCCTCCGCGCCACCTGCGATCATCACGTCCGCGTCCCCACGGCGAATGACCTCTCCCGCGTCGCCAATTGCATGTGCGCCGGTCGTGCACGCGGAGACGACGGAATGATTAGGGCCTTTGGCACCCAGACGTATTGAGATCATGCCGCTTGCCATGTCGATGATGAGCATCGGGATGAGAAAGGGGCTGACGCGGTTCGGGCCTTTCTCCAGCAGCGTCTTTACCGCGTTCGACAGGCTGCCGATGCCGCCGATGCCGCTGCCGACAAGGACGCCGACGCGCTCCGGGTCTTCTTTTTCCATATCGAGATTAGCATGTTCCGCCGCGTCCATCGCCGCCGCGATTGCGAACTGACAGAACCGATCGGCGCGGCGCGCTTCCTTGCGGCCCAGCCGCGCCTCGGGGTCGAACCCCGTCACCTCTCCGGCGATGCGCACGTCGAGCCCGCTTGCGTCCAAGAGGGTGATCGGCCCGATGCCGCTTTTCCCGGCGAGGACAGCCTGCCAGGAATCCTCAGTTGTTTGGCCAACGGGGCTGAGGACGCCAATGCCCGTCACCACGACGCGCCGTCGGCCGCGCTTATCTTCCCAGGTCATCGCGTTGATTCCTCCCGTATCTCGCGCGGGCGTCTGTTGTCGCCTGCTGTGTAGCGTGCAGTGTACGCACCTCGTGGCCTGAGTGCAACGTTGCCTCGCGCGCACCCGCACCGCGCGTTGCGATTGCGGGCGGCGCGGGCGATAATCGCCGGAATGTCGGGAATGCCATCACCACGTGGCCGCACGGTACTGGCCACGATAGAACCGAGAACCTGAAATGAGGATGCCATGCGCGCGGAGATCGTTAGCGTCGGTACTGAACTGCTGCTCGGACAAATCACGGATACGAACGCGACCTTTCTCGCACAGTCGCTCGCCGATCTCGGCATCGACCTCTACTACGTATCGTCAGTTGGCGACAATCGGGGCAGGCTCGTCGACACATTGCGGCGTGGATTCGAGCGCTCCGACCTTATCATCACGACCGGCGGTGTCGGGCCGACGGAGGACGATCTGACCCGCGAGGCGGTTGCCGATCTCCTCGGTGAGACGCCCGTAGTGGACGAAGCGACCGTCGAGACGATCCGTGCGTTCTTCCGCAACCGCAACGCGGCGATGCCGGAGCGCAACCGCAAGCAGGCGTGGCTCATCCCGTCCGCACAGGCCCTGCCGAACCCCGTCGGCACCGCGCCGGGGTGGTTCGTGCGGCGCGACGGGCACATGATCGTCTCCATGCCGGGGGTGCCACGCGAGATGAAGCGGATGTGGGAGCAGGAGGCGATCCCGCGCCTCCGCCAGTACTTGCCGGAAACGGTGCTCGTGTCGCGCAACCTCCGCACTATCGGGATCGGTGAGTCTTCCGTCGAGGAAGTGCTCGGTGAATTGATCCACGGCACGAACCCGACCGTCGCGACGTACGCGAAGGACGACGGCGTCCATGTGCGAATCACCGCGAAGGCGCGGACGATTGATGAAGCCCAGACCGCGCTTCAACCCGTCGTCGCCGAGGCCGAGCGCATTCTCGGTGACTACATCTACGGGTACGACAACGACGCGCTGCCCGAGGCCGTCCTGACGCTCGCCGCGCAACGGGGCGTGACAGTGGCGGTGTGCGAGCAGGGGACGGGCGGCGTCGTGACGAGCATGCTCGCGGCGTATGTCGCGGAAACATCAGCGTTTCGTGGCGGCATCGACATTGAGTCCGTGGATGCGCCGGTCTTTGACAATGGGGTGAGTGCATCGAGCGATGTGCGCATACTGGGCACGCCGGAGAACGCGCGGCACCTCGCGACGACCGCGCGACGCTTGTTCGGCGCGAACTACGGCATTGGTGTCTCCGTGAATGTGACGCAGGGAAGCGAGCGGTACGGCACGGTTGTCTGCGCGGTGGATGTTGACGGCACGATCACCGACACGGAGCGCGCCTACCGCACGCTGCCCGCCGATATCCGTCGACGCTCCGCACTGTGGGCGGTGGAATACCTGCGGCTGGCGCTTCTCGGGCGAACGTGAGACTGCGCGAGCATCGCTGCGCGGAGAGTAATCATCGCGGCATCATGTCACGATGCCGCCGACCGCACATGCACCGGTTGCGGCGCGCCGTTGCGGACGGCCTGATCGAACCCCCGCGCCGCGACGATGGCGAGCGCGCTCGACACGAGGTCGTTGAGGCTCACGCCCTGCCGCTCCGCTTCCTCTGTGAGGGCGGTGTGGATTGCCGGTGCGACGCGCACGCTGAATCTCCCGCTCTTGCGCGAAGCACCCTCGCCGCGCGGTTCGGGGATGGGCCAGCCCAATTCTAATGCCGTCGCGATCCATGCGCGCTTGGCATCTTCAAGCATCGCATACGCCTCTTCGAGCGTCGCGCCGCCCGTTACGAGGCCGGGCAACTCCGGGATGCGGAAGACGTAATCCTCATCCTCCCGTGTGAGAACGGCGGCGTAGGGACGCGCGGCGAGCGCCTCCACACTGGGGGTGATCGTGAATGTCGCTTCCGTGACCAACATACGTACTCCTTCGCGCGCACCGCATCAATCGCGGCGAGCGCATTCTTGACCTGATATTCCTTGACGTGGGTCGCGTTACCGTGCGGTATGACGACGGTGAGGACTGCTGTAAGGAGCGGGTACGTGTAGGTGACGTGGCTGCTACCACTGCGTGATTCCTTGCGAGAGACGAACTCCGCGCCGTGCAACACGAGGTCGAGATCGTCGAATCGGACGTTCTTGGTGTTGCGTCGGATCGCCGTTTCCCGCTTGTCTCGCTTCGTCATTACCTCTGCCCTTCTTGATAGTATGGTATCATATGTGACACCACTTGCCAAGAGGTTTTGTTACTATAGCAGGGATTGCCGATTCACCGGCCCTCACAGAAGTGGGGGCTTCTTCATAGAGAACATCCGAGTGGAAACCCATCGCCTTCAGGCGCACTTACTGGGAGGAAACGAGTCCGATTCTGTAGTATACGTACGACAATGGACTGATGGCGATAACCAAATCATCGGTTGCTTCTTGACGACTGAGAGTTGCCGGTTCCGAAGGGCAGTCCTTCGGGTAAAACTTTCAACAACCTTGGGGCGCACTGTTTCTGAACCCCTCGTGCTCGGTGGGACACACCGCACGTCAACGCTCGTGGAGCATCGGTAAGACCGAATGGGACAGGCTTCCCTGACGGCACGAAGCGATGAAGGGAGAATCCCATCGGCTTCAGCCGTGGGAGTGTCAAGTCCATTGTCCATTGTCCGTTGTCCATCGCCGCCCATGGTTTCGTATTCGCCACGCGATACCTGCCGGGTAGCCCGCCATCTTGGCCATGTCCCCGACGAGCCGGATCATCGGAACGAGCGCGAAGGCCACAACACGATCGGATGCCCGCATATCCGTGAGTGCGAGGGCAAGGCGCTGGTAA
>JBBSII010000219.1:0-7181 GCA_038232175.1 Thermomicrobiales bacterium | reverse complement strand
GCCACGCCGTGTTACGTCCCCGCCGCGACCGCGACCTGCGGCTCGGCGGCGCGATGCGGGGCGTGCTGGGCGCGGAACCACTCGTACGTGCGGCGCATCCCGTCGCTGAACGGGACTTCCGGCTCCCAGCCGAGGTCGCGCTTCGCCTTCGCGGCGGAGATGATGCGGTCGCGGTAATCGCCGGGCCGACCGGGCTGCTCCTCGATGGTGACGTCCGTGCCGACGAGGTCGCGCACCGCGTCCGCGACCTGCCGGATGGTGATCGTCTCCGGCCCTTCGAGGTTGTAGGTCTGATTCTTCGCCACATCACCGAGCGCGAGCACATGGGCGCGGGCGAGATCACCAACGTAGAGGAAATGGCGGCTCGCATGGCCAACGGTGAGCGGCTCGCCGCGCAATGCCTTGCCGAGGAACTTCGCGATCACCAGTTCGTCGCGCATCCGGGGGCCGTACGGGATGCCGTAGCGGAGCACGGTGTACGGGATGCCGTACAAGTGGCTCCAGTCCGACAGCAGCATCTCCCCCGCGATCTTCGAAGAGGTGTAGACATGATTCGTCGCGTTCGCGGCGAGTGCGGTCTCCTCCGTCAGCGGCTCGGCGGCGTCCATGGGGGCCGCGTTGTAGACCCAGACGGTCGAGGCGAGGATGACGCGCCCGACGCCCGCCCGCCGCGCCGCCTCCAGCACATTGGCGGTGCCGAGGATGTTGGTGCGCACGCACCCGATGGGGTCATCGTACGCATGGTTAACGTTCGAGATGGCGGCGAGATGGAAGACCGCGTCCTGCCCCGCGAACGCCGTCGCGAGCGCATCGACATCGTCGATCGTCCCCGCGACGAATCGCAGATCGCGGCGGTGCATCCGCACGCCCGGGAAATCGAGCGCCGTGACGCGCTTCCCCGCGCCCATCAGCCCGTCCACCACATGCGACCCGATGAAGCCCCCCGCACCCGTGACAATCACTTGCCGCATCCTAACCCCTCTCTCAGTTCGGAGTGGTAACTTGACGTCCCCCGAACCCCGACCCCAAACCCTCTTCTGGCTACTGACTACTGACTACTGACTATCGGCTACTGACTACTCGTTGCTCACTCAGTACCGCCGCGACCGCCGTGAGGACGTGCTGCGCCTGCTCGTCCGTCATCGTGGCGGAGATGGGCAGGCAGATGTGGCGGGCGCAGACATCCTCCGCGCGCGGCAGCGCCCCGGTGCGCCACTCCGCGAAGACGGGCTGCTCGTGGCAGGGCACATCGTAGACCTCACCGGAGCAGGAGACTTCCCACTCCTCCCGCAGCCGCTGCTTAAACGCGGCGCGGTCCACCCCGGCGGGCAGGAGCACGGGGTACTTGTAGTCGCAGGAGACGCCGTTGTCGGGCGGGCGAATCGGCGTCAGGTCCGGCATCCCCGGCAGTGCCTCGTCGTAGATCTCCGCGATGTGGTTGCGGTGCGCGATGAACTCGTCCAATCGCGCCAGTTGCGAGAGGCCAATCACGGCGTGCACCTCAGACATGCGCCAGTTGTTGCCGAGGCGCGTGTGGAAGTTCGTCAGGAAGCCGGCCTTGCCCTGGTCGCGATAGATGTGCGCCTCCTCCGCGATGCGGTCGTCGTTGGTGACGATCATGCCGCCCTCGCCGGAGGTCATCACCTTCGTCGGGTAGAAGGAGAAGGAGGCCGCGTTGCCCCACGTGCCCGCGCTCCGCCCGTCGAGCGTGCTGCCCTGCGCGTGCGCCGCGTCCTCGAAGAGCCAGCAGCCGTGCACGTCGCAGAGGGCGCGAATCTCGTCCATGTGCGGTGTGATGATGCCGCCGATGTGCACGACGATCACGCCCGCCGTCTCCGGCCCCATCGAGGTGCGCAGGTGGTCCATGTCCACGGACAGGGTCGCGGGGTCGGTGTCGAGGAAGCGCACGCGCCCACCGGCGTGCAGCACGGCGGCGGGGGTGGCGAAGAAGGTGTTCGCGGGGACGAGGACTTCCTTGCCCTCGACGCCGAGCGCGCGCAGCGGGATCTCGATCGCGCTCGTGCCGCTGGAGACGGCAATGGCGTGCGTGACGCCGATCTTCGCCGCGAACTGCTCCTCGAATGCCCGCCCGTACTTGCCGAGCGTCAACTGCCCGGTCTGAAGAATCTCGTCGATCTGGCTGAGGATCACCGCGCGGTCTTCCGGCGGGAAATAGATGCTCGCTGCCGGTACTTTCATCGCCGCCCCACTCCCTTTATTTCCCACTTCCCCACACTGGAGGCACACGTTTCCTGACGCCTGCATCGATGATGGCACACGCACCATGAACGGAAGATGAAATGCGTCTTTACAGTCCGTATTTCCTGTCTGGATATTGGGGCGGCGCGGCGAACGATATGACCTATTTGTCCCACGACTCTTGACAGGAATCTTGCAGGCGGATATAGTCCCTTCAGACATATCTGAGGAACCTATAATTCGGGAGAGTCGATAACAACTGCGAGGAAGAAAGCCGATGATCTGTACACGCGTACCGCAAGAGATGCGGCAGGTAAGAGCCAGCGGTGTATGAGTTGTATATCCTCTCACTGCTCATGCGCGGGCCGATGCACGGCTACCTGATCGCGAAGATCATTAGCGACATCATCGGGCCATTCGCGAAAGTCAGTCACGGGTCGTTCTATCCACTGCTTGCGAGGATGGAAGCCGAGGAGTTGATCGCCGCCCCCGGCGGTGCGACGCCGACCAGTGGCCGTCGCCAGCGCATCTATCGGATCACTGAGGCGGGGCGCCGACGTTTCTACCAACTGATGATGGATACCGCATCCAGTCCCGGTGAATATCAGAAACTCTTCTGGGCAAAGATGCTCTCCCTTGATCTCCTCACGCCGGAAGATCACCAGTATCTGTTCGATCATTACCTCGCCTATTGCCAGTCTCACGTGTTCTACCTGGACCGCGAATTGGCCACGCTCGCCGGTCAGGCAGCCGCGACGCTCAGTGACACGGCGAACGCAGCAATGAGCGCGCTGGCAGCCGAGATCATCCGCCATCACCGGAGTCAGTGGCAGTTCGAACTGGAGCAGGTGCGGCAGTGGCGCGCACGCGTCGTGTCCGCAATCGCGGGAACAACTCAGTCCGCTGAGAATGACGGCGAACACGTCGCGATGGAAGGAGGGAGGATGACGAATCGCTGAGAAGAACAAGCCCCCGGCGGGTGTGTCACCACCGACCGAGGGCCTTTGACTTCACGCTGGCCCCGCATAGCGAAACCTGACACGAAGCACCACGATCAGTGTAACAGGTGAGGCAACGCGGGGCCACCCAAATGAATGGTTGCGCCAGTAGCGAAGGGAAGTCTCACCATGTCTGCAACACCGTTTCATGTGGTCATTATCGGCGGCGGCATCGGCGGTCTCTGCCTCGCGCAGGGACTCAAACAATCGGGTGTCAGCGTCGCCGTAACACAGCGGACTATGTGATGTGGGCACTTGGTGCGCGGCGCGAGAAGTTTCCCATCGTGGGCGACCCGGAGGTAATGGACGGACCCGCGCTGCAACAGATCGTCCTCGGCATGATGCAGGATTGGCACCCGCGCCTCCGGCACCTCGGCGAACTCTCCGATCCATCCACCATGACGCCAAACCCGATCCGCACCTCCGTCCCGATTGCGCATTGGGAGACGAAGCGCATCACCCTCCTCGGCGACGTCATCCACAGCATGACGCCGTATCGCGGCATCGGCGCGAACACTGCCCTGCGCGACGCCGCCCTCCTGTGTCGCAACCTCACCGCCGTCCATCGCGGCGAAAAGCCACTCCTCGCCGCCATCCACGACTACGAGACGGAGATGGTGGAGTACGGCTTCGCCGCTGTGCGGAGCTCGATGAAAGCGATGGAGCAGGCGGTGTCGGACAACCGCTTCACCCTCGCAATCGCGAAGGCGGTGTTCCGTGCGATAAATGCGATGCCGCCCGTCAAGCGCCTCGCCTTCCGCAATATGGGAAACTGACGGCGGTCGGCACAGTCGGCAGAGTATCATCCTGAGATACTCTGCCGACCGCCAACTGCCGACTGATACGCGGGAAGAGGATGAATGTTTACACCGCACGTCCGCAACGGGTCTATTTTCGTTCGTTATCAGGCCAGGAAGGGTTCCGCGTGAAAGAGGCAAGGGTGGGGCAGATGGTGAAGCGCGTGGCGGGGCTGCGGTACGTCGTGCCGCTGCGCGAGGGCGGCTCACTCCCGGCGGTGGTGGAGACCGACGCGCCGGGGGAATACGTGGTGAAGTTTCGTGGCGCGGGGCAGGGGCCGAGGGCGCTGGTCGCCGAGTTGCTCGTGGCGCAATTGGCCCGCGTTCTCGGGCTGCCGGTGCCCGCCCCCGCGCTCGTGGACCTCGACGCGGGCTTCGGGGAGGGCGAGCCGGACCCGGAGATTCAGGACCTGCTGCGCGGCAGCGTCGGGACGAACTTCGGGCTGGCGTACCTCCCCGGCGCTATCGCCTTCGACCCCGCCGCCGACCGCGACATCGCCCCCGACCTCGCCGCGTCAATCGTCTGGTTCGATGCCTACGTTACCAATGTGGATCGCACGCCGCGCAACACAAACCTGCTCCTCTGGCGCGGCGGCCTGCACCTGATCGACCACGGGGCCGCGCTCTACTTCCACCACAGCGCGGGCGCGTGGGAGGGGCGGGCCGGGGCGCGCTTCCCGCTGATCCGGGACCATGTCCTCCTGCCATTCGCCGGGGAGATCGCGGCGGCGGCCGCGCGGCTCGCCCCGCTGCTGACCGAGGCGGTGGTGCGGGAAATCGTGGCAAGCGTGCCGGACGAGTGGCTGACCGGGGACGCAAACACCGCCGACCCCGCCACGCAGCGGGAGGCGTACGTGGCATACCTCCTCGCACGGCTCGTCGCCCCGCGCGGTTTCGAGCAGGAGGCTGTCGATGCCGCCCGTCTGGTATAGTTATGCTGTCGTCCGTGTCGTGCCGCGCGTGGAGCGGGGCGAGTTCGTCAACGTCGGCGTGCTCCTCTTCGCTCGCACCGCGCGGTTCCTCGCGGCGCGGGTTGAGCCGGACGCAGCGCGGCTGCGCACCCTCGCGCCCGGCCTCGACCTCGCCGCCGTGGAGCGGCACCTCGCGGCCTTCGTCGCCGTCTGTGAGGGAGGCCCCGACGGGGGGCCAATCGCCCGCCTCGCGCCATCGGAGCGGTTCCACTGGCTCACCGCGACGCGCAGCGCCGTGGTGCAGACCTCGCCGGTGCACATCGGCCGGTGCGACGACCCGCGCGCCGCGCTCGACGCCCTCCTCGACGCGCTCGTGCGCCCACCCGTGATCTGAGAGCGCTGAACACTCCCGTCCCGATTCATCTCCGCGTCATCTTCCACCACCTACACTGGCGAGCGAACAGCAACGAGTAACGAGGTGGGTCCTCAGCACTCAGCACTTGGCGCTGTTCACGGATGGGGAGAAGGAAAAGAAGGGGTTGCGAATGCTCGGACGGCGCGTTCACAGCGATGTGGACGACCTTCGCATTCATGGGGGGTGGGGGCCGCCGCGCCGCGTCACCGTGCGCGGCGACGCGGGCGCGGCGCGGGATGTGGCGCGGCGGCTGATCGCGGTCGTCCCGGCGTACAACGAAGCGGCGACCGTCGAGGCGGTGCTGACGCGGCTCTCCTCGATGGTGGACGGCCTCATCGTCGTGGACGACGGGAGCCGGGACGAGACCCGCGCCATCGTCATGCACTGGATCGCGGACAAGCCGCACGCCTCGTTCATCGCCTTCGACGCGAACCGGGGCCTCTCGGCGGGGTACGGCGCGGCGTTCCGCTTCGTGCGGCACGAGGTGGACGCGGGGCGGCTCGACGCGAGCGACCTGATCCTCACCATCGATGCGGACGGGCAGCACGACCCGGACGACGTGACAACGCTCGTCGCGGCGTTGGAGCGCGACCGGCTGGACGGCCTGATGGCGCGGCGGGACTTTTCGCTCTACCCGACGTACAAGAAACTCGGCAACTGGCTGATGTCCGCGTGGGCGACGCTCTGGAGCGGGCAGCGGTTCCATGATGTCGAGTCCGGCTACCGCGTTTTCCGCGCCGGGCCGCTCGGCGAGGCGACGCGCTACTACGAGGGGTACCGCTACAGCGAGACGGTTGAACTGGCGATGATCTTCCCGCGCCTCGGCTACAAACTCGGCAACGACCATCGCGTGCCCGTGCCGATCTACCGCTCGAACACGCGGATGAAGGATGTCTTCATCGATCTCGTCGCGATGCCCGTCGCGTGGTGGCGGGTGATGACGATGCGCGCGCGCCCGGTGGGAATTCGAGAACGATGGGCGCCGTGGCTGCCCGGCATCGGCTTCGCGCTGCTCGCGGTGATGCTCCTGCTCGTGGCGGTCAGACGCATTTTCCTGGGCGATGACTCGATGAGCAACTACGCCCACGTCTGGGCCATTCAGGAGCAGTTGTGGGCCGGGAGGGGCATCTCGCGTCATATCCCGGCGTTGGATGGCGGGCGCGCGGTGACATTCCCGTATGCGCTCGTACCCTGGCTCATCGGGGCGCTGCTCTGGCCCCTCCTACACAACTGGAGCGTGACGTTCCTGATGCTCGTCGCCGCCGTCGGGATGCCAATCGCCGCGATCAAGGCGCGGCCCGCGATGCGCGACCCGTGGGTGTTGCTCCTTTTTCTGCTGAACCCGTTCTACATCGACGGCCTGCTCGCGTTCCAGTTCCCGTTCCTCTGGTCGGCCTTCTTCTTCTTCCTCTTCGTGATCGCGCTGGACCGGCGGCGCGACCTCGCGGCGGGCGTGCTGCTCTGGCTCTGCATCACGACGCACCCGCTCGCGGGCGGCATCGGCGCGCTCTGCTACCTCGCGGCGCACTTCCTCGGCGAGCCGGAGCGGCGGGCGCGCTTCGTTGCGATGGGGCTACTAGCGGGTGCGCTGAGCCTGCCCGCGCTCCTGCTCGCCCGTGGGACGCCCGCGCTAGCGGAGAACTCGGTGCGCGTGATCGTCTCGTCGATCGCGGACGGTTTCGTGCGCCGCGCGACGGTAATCGCCTTCCCCTTTCTGGCGACCTATCTCGCCATCCACCTGCGCCGCTGGTACCGGCCTGTCTTCGCCATCTGGATGGTCGGGCTGCTTTTTTCGACGGTAATGGTGAACGGCGCGTTCGGCTACGCGCAGGGCGGCTACGGCGGGCTGTTCCGCGACAGT